>DATKWJ010000024.1:0-6536 GCA_035529635.1 Patescibacteria group bacterium | reverse complement strand
TTCCTGGCCAGTCAAAATCTTTCATACAACCTATTTGCATTGTTGAAGCGCTAGCACCCATATCATCATAACTTGAATTTGAATATTTAACTTGTGTGCCATCAATATATAGCGCATATTTATCATTATCAAAATCGTATGAAACAGCAATATGGTGCCATTGGTCAACGCTCGGCGCTGTAGCTGAAAGTATAGTAGCAGAACTGCATACAGAATTAGTTCTAAAAAAATATATTGATGCGTCAGTATTCAATCTTATCCTGCCACAATCTTCTCTATAGTTAGTCCAAAGAGTACCTCCCCAGTTATTTGCTTTTGCCCAGATTGCAATAGTACCTATCTTTGTAGAGAATCCATTACTTCCTGTTTCTATATAATCATCCACTCCATCAAAATTCAAAGCATAACCCGTATTGGAAGGAGTATCCGTCGTATAACTTGCTCCGTAAACAACCCCGTTATTCCCGTAGCCGGAAGCATCATTGGCAATCGTGCCCGATCCTTCGTCAAAACTCCAGACCCCTACGGCATAAGCTCCCAGAGCATGGTGGATGCTTTGGCTGAACTGCAAACCCCTGGCAATATTGGCTTTGCTTCTGGTTTCCGTTAAATTCACTATGATAATACTGGCCAGTAGGCCGATAACAGCGATAACTACCAATAGTTCTATTAAGGTAAAGGATTTTTGTTTGTTCAGATGTTTATCGTATTTCATATATCCATATTCGTTCTTTTTCGTACAAGATGCCGTTAGGGAAGCGTTCCCTGACAACTTGGAGAGAATCGATTTCTTTGTTCATTATCAGAACAAAATCGCCGGAGGAAAAATCAATTGTTTTTGTTTGCTCCGGCTGGATATAAAAAGCTTCATTCCTGCCGCTGGTTCTTTGGATGAATTTCGGCACTTCGGCCGGCAAATCTCCTTCGTTCTTAATAACGTATTTTTTGGTTTCCAGAGGCAAGGCGTTCAATTCTTCGCCGACGTCGACGAATCTTTTAGTAAAGGCCTTTTCCAGTTCTGGGTTTCCTGCCCAAACGAAAAAATAGAGGATGAATGAGAAAAAAAACATCATGATCAATAAAAATAAAGACGTTCCTTTAAGAACAGCGGCATTTAATTTTCTTTCTTCCCATTTTTTCCCGGCCCATTGATAAGCGAGGCAGCCACCCAAGCCGGCTAAAAGATAAGCTATTGGAATGACTCCGATACTTCTTAAGGCGTGAGGAACGTTTTCTATAGTGAGAACAGCCGGCAAAAGCAGGGAAAAAAATAAAACGAAAAGGAAAAAAAGTCCTCCTATTTCGGACAGCCGGTCGGAGACCGCGTTTTTGAACAAAAAGACAAGTCGTCGGACGGCCCAGTAGAGGCCGATAAGGAAAAAAATTCCGACTAAAGGCAAAAGCTGGGAGAAGCCGGAAAAGTTATGCCGCCAATTCAAATCCCCAGAAAAATTGAACATTGCCAGATGCGAAAACAGGCTTTGACAGAAAGCAAAAACCGGATTTTTTTGTTCGAAAACAGAAACACCCATGGCTCGGGACATGAAATCAGCCGGATTTTGCAAGAAATAAATTCCAATGGGCAGGGCCACGATGAAAACGGCGGCAAGAAGTGCTGTAGCGGAAAAAAGATATTTGTTTTTCCATTTTTCTCTGATGGCTGTAAAAAGCCAGAAAATCAAAACGAAAGCAAGGGCCAGCACGGCTAATCTGAAACTGATATAAGTGTAAAAACCGAGGCCGAAAACGATTCCCGACAAAAGGAAATTCCAAACTTTTTTCGTCCTTATGCCGCGGAAAAAGAAATAAAAAGAAAAAACAAGGACCAGGGGCATGAGAATGGCGCGAAAGGCGATCCGGCTGAAATTGATATGCCAGAAAGAAATCGCCAAAAAGAAAGTCGCCAGTAAGGCGGCTGTTTGAGATTTTTTTTCTTCCAGATTTACGAGGCGGAAAAATTCCCTGGAAAAGAGATATTGCCCTAGTATCGTCAGAATTCCGAAGAAGGCCGAGACTAACTTGAAAGACCAGACACTTATTCCGAACAAGGCAAAAGAGAAAGAAATAAGAAGGAAAAAGAGCCCTTCCCGGCCGTGGTTTTCAGGGTAGAAAACCTGAAAAGTCCCACTATCCAAGATGCGGACAGCCGTATTAGCATTAAGCGCTTCGTCGGGCCAGATGCCCGGCGGGATGGAATCCAACTGCCATAATCTGAAAAAAGAAGCGACGGCCAAGATAAGCAATAAAAATAGGAAAATTTTATTTTTTTCGGTCATTGAATTATTTTAGCATATTGAAATAAGATGTCTTGTGGATTTCGCCTCTGTTATCACTCTTGACAGCTGATTGCTAATTTTTTAATATTATATTATGCAGATTACCGAGAGGCAAAAGGAAATATTGAATAGAATAGTCGGGACTTACATTGAGTCGGCCGAGCCGGTCAGTTCCGAATTCCTGGAAAAAAAATACAAATTTTCCATCTGCCCGGCCACTATCAGAATTGAAATGCAGAAATTAGCTGAAAACGGTTTTATTTTTCAGCCCCATACTTCGGCCGGCAGAGTACCGACGGACAAAGGCTATCGTTTGTTCGTTAATGACCTGTTTGAGAAGGAATTTTTAAAAGACGGCCAAGATTCGGAAGCTGAAGATTGGCTTGAGGAAGAAATAACTGATTCAATTAAGTTTCTGCAAAGCGTGACCAGAAAATTGTCTTTGATTTCTTCCAACCTGGTTTTGGGATATTCGGCGTCTTCGAAAATTCTATGGAAAGACGGCTGGGAAGGAATAATCAAAGAGCCGGAATTCGAAGAAAAAAACATTGTCGATGATTTCGTCGAAATGATCAGGAATTTCGAAAAAGAAATAGAAGGATTGGAGATAAGTTCGCCCATAGAAGTTTATATCGGAAAGGAAAGTCCTTTCTCTAAAGCCAAGGAGTTCAGTATTATAATCGGCAAATGCCGTTTACCTGAGCCGCAGCCGCGCGTAGAAGAAAACGGAATTCTGGCCATACTGGGTCCGAAAAGAATGGATTACGATAAAAATATCGGTTCGTTGAACTCTTTGCTTAAATTTTTAGGAACCGAAGCCGGCGCCGCGAAACGCCGGTAAAAAACCAAAGTTTTTAAAATAAAACAAAGATTTTTAATTTATGACTGAAGAAAAAAAAGAAACAAACGGAGCAGAGGATTTAAAGAAAAAACTGGAAGAAGGCGAAAAAAAAGTAGCCGAATATCTGGCTGGCTGGCAGAGAGCCAGGGCAGATTTCCTGAATTATAAGAAAGAAGAAGTGGAAAGAATGGAAATTTTTTTGAAATACGCCGGTGAGGAATTCATTTTGAAAATTTTGCCGATTTTGGATAACTTTGATTTGGCGAAAAAAAAATTACCCGAAGATTCCAAAAATAATGAGGATATCAAGGGATTGTTGCAGATCAAAACTCAGTTTTCTGATTTTTTGAAGAACGAAGGGGTTGAAGAAATAAAAACAGTCGGAGAAAAATTCGACCCCAATTTACACGAAGCGGTTGAGGAAGTTGAATTAAAAAATAAAGATTCAGGCATCATTATCGAAGAAGTTCAAAAAGGTTATAAAATAAACGGCAGGTTATTGAGACCGGCCAAGGTTAAAGTAATAAAATAAAAAATAAAAATTATGAGTAAAATATTAGGTATTGATTTAGGAACAACTTTTTCGGCCATGGCCGTGGTGGAAAGCGGCGAACCGAAAATCATTGAGAATAAAGAAGGGGCAAGAACCACTCCTTCAGTCGTGGCTGTCACCAAAGGCGGAGAAAGACTGGTCGGCATCCTGGCCAGAAGGCAGCAGGTGACCAACCATCAAAACACTGTTTTTTCAGCCAAAAGATTGATCGGGCGGCGCTTTTCCGATCCGGAAGTTCAGAAAGACAAAAAGCTCCTGCCTTACGAAATCAAAGAGGCGGCTGACGGCGGAGTGGAAATAAAAATGGGGGAGAAGTGGCTCAAGCCGGCTGAAATTTCAGCCATGGTCCTGCAAAAATTAAAGCAGGATGCCGAAGAAAAACTGGGAGAGAAGATAGACGAGGCGATTATCACCTGTCCGGCTTATTTTGACGACAGCCAGAGGAAAGCCACCAAGGTGGCTGGGGAAATCGCCGGTTTCATTGTCAAAAGAGTTATCAACGAGCCGACGGCCGCTGCTTTGGCTTACGGTTTGAGCAAAAAGAAAGGCCAGCAGATCGTTGTTTACGATTTCGGCGGCGGCACTTTCGATATATCCATTTTGGACGTTTCCGAGGATACTATAGAAGTCAAAGCCACGGGTGGCGACACTCATCTGGGCGGCGACGATTTCGACCAGAAAATAATGAATTGGCTGGTGGATGAATTCAAGAAAAATGAGGGGATTGATTTGTCGAAAGACCAATTAGCTTTGCAAAGATTGAAAGAAGCGGCTGAAAAAGCGAAGATCGAGTTATCTTCGGTTTTGGAAGCGGAAATCAATCTACCTTTCATTTCAGCTGATTCCTCGGGTCCCAAACATTTTTACTACAAATTGACCAGGGCCAGGCTGGAAGAGTTGGTTGAAGATTACATTGCCAAATCGATAGATCTGGTCAAACAGACTTTGAGAGAAGCCAAACTTGAGCCGAAAGACATAGAAGAAATAGTTTTGGTCGGCGGCCAGACCAGGATGCCGAAAATCCAGGCGGAACTCAAAAAAGTTTTCGGCAAAGAGCCGAACAAAGAAATCAACCCGGATGAAGTGGTGGCCATCGGAGCAGCTGTTCAAGGGGGGATTATGCAGGGAGAAGTCAAAGACGTTCTGCTTTTGGACGTGACTCCTCTTTCTTTGGGTATTGAAACCCTGGGTAGCGTAAGCACGGTTTTAATCGGCAAAAATACGACTGTTCCCACTTCCAAGAGCCAGGTTTTTTCCACGGCAGCCGACAATCAGACTTCAGTGGAAATCCATATTCTGCAGGGAGAGCGGCCGATGGCTCATGGCAATAAAAGTCTGGGCAGGTTTATGCTGGACGGCATTCCTCCTTCGCCCCGGGGAGTTCCCCAGGTTGAAGTGACTTTTGATATTGACGCCAACGGCATTTTAAACGTGACGGCCAAAGACAGGGCGACCGGCAAATCGCAGTCGATCAGGATAGAGGGTTCTACAGGCATTCCCAAGGAAGAAGTGGAAAGGATGAAAAAGGAAGCGGAAATACATCTGGCCGAGGATAAAAGAAAACAGGAATTGATTGAAGCCAAAAACACGGCTGACAATCTCGTTTATACGACCGAGAAAACTCTCAGGGAAGCCGGAGACAAGGTGTCGGCTGAAATTAAAAAGGAAATAGAAGAGAAAGTTGAGGCTTTGAAAAAAGTGAAGGATGGTGATAATATGGAAGATATTAAAAACAGAAGCGCGGAATTGTCGCAGACCATCCAGAAAATCGGAGCGGAATTGTACAAAGCCGCTCAGGAGAAAAGCGGAGAGAAAAAACCGGAGGGAGGTAAGGAACCGAAAGCCGAAGAAGGGGAGTATAAAGAGAAGCAATAATGGCCAAAGATTATTATCAAATTTTAGGCGTTTCGCGGGGTGCCTCTTCGGAAGAGATAAAGAAGGCTTTTTACAAATTGGCTCATCAGCATCATCCGGACAAAGGCGGCGACGAGAAAAAGTTCAAAGAGATAAACGAAGCTTACCAGATTCTTTCCAATAAGGAAAAAAGGGACCAGTACGACAAGTTCGGCCAGGTGTTTGAAGGAGGAGCCGGTTTTGATCCGGGATTTGATTTCGGTTCCGGTTTCGGCAGGCAGGGAATGAATTTTGAATTCGATTTTGGAGATTTGAGCGACCTGATGGAAGATTTTTTCGGTTTCGGGATGGCTAAAGGAAAACGGGATTTCAAGCAGGGAAAAGATATTGAAGTTGAAATGGAAATTCCTTTGCAAGATGTTTTCAAAAGCGGAGAAAAAGAGATTATTCTGGAGAAATTCGTAGCCTGTTCCAGATGCCAGGGAAAGGGAGCTGAGCCGGGAACCGACATCAAAGAATGTTTTTCCTGCCGGGGGACAGGCCAGGTCCAGCAAATCAAAAGAACGCCTTTGGGCTCCTTTACCAGAAGCGCTGTTTGTCCCGAGTGCGGCGGCGAAGGATTCAGGCCGGAAAAGCCCTGCAATGTTTGCCAGGGAGAGGGGAGAATAAAAGGCAAAGAGCATATCAAGGTTTTCATTCCGGCCGGAGTGGACACCAACCAAGTGATTAAAATCAAAGGCAAAGGAGAAGCCGGCCGAAAAACGGGAAAACCTGGCGATTTATACGTAAGAATTTTCGTCAAAAGCCATCCGGTTTTCCAAAGAAAAGGCGATGATTTGTATCTTAAAGTTCCCATTTCCTTCACTCAAGCGGTTTTGGGAGGAGAAGAAGAAATATCAACCCTGGAAGGAACGAGGATTTCTCTTAAGATTCCGGCTGGCGTTGAATCGGGAAAAACATTGAAAATTTCAGGTAAAGGCATTCCCCGGTTTTCCGGCTTGGGCAGAGGAAA
>DATKWJ010000023.1:0-5814 GCA_035529635.1 Patescibacteria group bacterium | reverse complement strand
TAATTTCTTTATTTGAAGGAGTTATCGGCTTTTTAGTTAAGATTGTTATTCCGTTGCCGCTTTCGGCCAAGCCGACAAAAAATCTTTTAACGATTCCGTCTTCCAAAGAATGGAAAGAAATGACGAGCAGTTTGCCTCCCGGCCGCAAGATTTCCATTGCTTGGGGAAGAACTTTTTTCAAATTATCAAGTTCGTTGTTAACGGCGATTCTCAGGGCCTGGAATATCCTCGTCGCACAATGAATCTTTTGATGCCGCTGGACCGGCGGCAGTGCATTCTTAATGATCGTCACCAGCCGGAAAGTTGTTTTTATCGCCGTGGCTTTCCTTTCTCTGACAATACCGGCCGCGATTTTTTTTGAAAATTTCTCTTCGCCGAATTCTCTCAGAATCTTTTCCAAATCCGATTCCGACCAGAAATTTACTATCTTTTCCGCTGTCAAAGGATTTCTTGAATCGTACCTCATATCCAAGGGTTCGTTTTTCAAAAAACTGAATCCCCTGCCCGATTTCTCAAGGTGCCAGCTGGACATTCCCAGGTCCAGCAGTATGCCGGCTACTGGTCCAAATTTCTCCCTGACAACGATCTCTTTCAAGTTAGCGAAATTATCGCAGGCAAGAACCAATCTTTTCCTGAATTCCGGATTAACCTCTACTGCCAAATTTTTAATCATCTCGGCGTCGGCGTCTATCCCCAGTACTTTTCCTTTCGGCAGATTTTTTTCCAAAATGGCCAATGTGTGTCCCCCACCGTCAACCGTGCAATCGATAAAATTTTCGTTCGGCTTCGGATCGAAATAATCAAGAATTTCTTTTTGCAGAACGGGAATATGAATCATATATCGAGCTTCCGAAGGAAGCGAAGATGAAGAAGAGATTTATCTCTTCGACATCTCTTCGACCTAAACTCCCAACTCTTTAAGGCGCTCAGCTATGTCGCCGGCCGCCATTTCCGTTTTCTTTTTGTAATTTTTGAATCCCGCTTCGTCCCAAATTTCAATTCTGTCGTAAAGGCCGACGAAGATAACTTTTTTCTTAAGTCCCGCATAATCTTTCAGATAATCGGGAATCAAAATTCTGCCCAAATTGTCAAAGTTCACTTCCATGGCTCCGCCCAGCATCAATCTGGCGAAACTTCTGGCATCGGCTTGAGCCAAAGGAAGCTTGGATATTTTTTTGGCAAGTTCCAACCATTCTTTGGCAGGATAAAGAAACAAACACTTGTCCAATCCCCTGGTAATAACAGCTTTCTTAGCCAAAAGCTTCCTGAATTTGGCAGGAACTGCCAATCTTTTCTTCTCATCTATTGAATATATATATTCTCCGCTAAACATATTTATCCCCAACTTCATCGACTTATTAACATACTTTTCCACAATTTCCCACTACACTTACATTATTATCCACTTTATATTCTCAGTCAACCATTATTTCCCATTTAAAAAATAAGAAGAACAAGCGTAAAATAAGCTTAAATTCATCTTTTGGCTTATTTTTATCCCCATTTTTTCCACATCAGCGCTTTAATAAAACAAAATCAACCTGTTTAAGGTTGATTTCATAAGAAACCTATTGAAAGCTGTTATTAAGGCAATTCTTCAAAAAGCGTTCCTTCGAAAAATAGCGGATTGAAAACCGGGGTAAAAAGTTCTTCCAAAATTTTATAATCTTTCGGCGCTTCGATCTTTACTGGCTGATTGAAATTGGAAAAAGCAACATCGAATCCGATTGCCATTGTCATTTTCGTTTCGTTTTCCAGCCAGCCGAATTCTTTTTCCATTTTAACTTTATAAAGATAAAAATCTTTTTTACCGATCCAGATTTCAGCTTCGAAATCTCCGGTCTTTTGGAAAAATTCATCAAGCTTGGCTGAAGACTCATCTTGAAATTCCTGCCATTCGATTTCTTCCGGCAAAGAATCCGATTGCGTCGTCTCAATCAGTGTTTTCAACAATTCCGGAAACAATTTTTTAATCTCTTCCTTATTCAGGATAACCGCATAATGATAAACTTTTTTATCGCCGATTTTTTCATTGGGAAATTCTTTTTTCACCAGGTATAATTTTTTGTTTTTGAGAATGGTTTGAAATTTTTCAACGATTTCTTTTTCTTCGGCCTTGTTCTCTTCACTCTTTTCCGACGTAAAAGGCACTCCCAGCGAATTCAAAAGATTCTCCGTGTTCTCTCTGTCGATCTTAATCCACTGGTTTTTCAGACCGGCCACGTTAAAACCCATCAGCTGAAACAGCGGTTCCAGCATCGACAAAGCGGGAAAAACGGTCAGCTTGAAATAAAAAGTCTGGCCGATGGTTTTGTTTTCCCCCGCCAATCCTAATTGCATACCTTCGATCTCCGCCGTCAGGTCGAAATTTCCGGCCGATTTAAGGTTTTCGGCATCAGAAAAATCGGAATCGCCGAACAATATTATTGCTGATTTGATTTTTTCCGTTTCCCCTTCTTTGGCCGAAAAATCAAATTTTATTTCCGAATGCCAAGTCTCCGCTTTTTCCGTCATCCTGATCACGGCTTTTTCAATCACCTCTTCCGGCGACAGACGGAAAGGATTCCAGACAGGATCCCAAATGCCGAGAACCAGGCTGACTGCCGCAACGGCTATGGCGACAATAACTGCCCTGATGATAAATTTCGTTGTGACACCCCCGCCGCTTTTCGAAGATAAAGCGGATAATCCGGATTGAAAAAAATTGTTTTCCATTTCAGTTATATTTTTTTGATATATTATTTTTTAATTATTTTGAAATTTTCAGGTTCCATCTCTATTCGGCTACCCCTTTTGATTTCTCCTGACAACAAAGCTGAAGCCAGAACGTTTTCAACCTTATCCTGAATAACCCTTCTCATCTGCCTGGCGCCGAAAGTCGGATCATAGCCCAATTCGGCTATCTTTTCTTTAAGCGGCTGGCTGACGATGAAATCGATTTCCTTTTCTTTCAAATTTTTCCTTAATTTCTCAAGCATCAGATCAACTATAGCCAGCAGGTTTTCCCTCGTCAGCGGCTTGAAAACGACCATAGCGTCGAACCGATTGATGAATTCCGGCCGGAAAACGCCCTCCTGGAAAAAACGCTCCAAAAGCATTTCCTTGACTTTCGACCATTCGGTTTTTTCCTTTAAAACCTGCAAAATCACCTGATAACCGGCATTGGAAGTGGCGATGATTATCGAATTCTTGAAATCAACTTTCCGGCCGAGCCCGTCCGTCAGATGTCCTTCGTCCAAAACCTGCAAGAAAAGGTTCAGAACATTAGGATGGGCTTTCTCTATTTCATCCAAAAGTATCAGAGAAAACGGCCTTTTTCTGACAGCCGTGGTCAGCAGGCCCTCTTCTCCGGGAGATCCCAATAAACGGGGTATGTCCGCCGTATTCTGGAATTCCGACATATCAAGCCGGATCATTCTTTCTTCCGAACCGAAATAAATCTCAGCCAAAGCTTTGGAGGTTTCCGTTTTGCCGACGCCAGTCGGTCCCAGAAACAGAAAGCTGCCCATCGGCCCTTTTCTGATGGTCACGTCGGCCCGGGCTCTCCTTAAAGCCGTGGAAATCTCTTTAACAGCTTCTTCCTGGTTGACGATTCTTTCGTGAATCAGATTCTCCAGGTTGAGCAGGATCTGCCTTTCCCCTTTTTCCATTTCGCCGACCGGAATCTGGGTTTTTTCAGAGACAAGATAAGCGATATGCTTCGGCAAAAGGATTTTATCCTTGCCCTGGGCCAGATAAACCATTGCTTCATCAAGCAGATCCATGGCTTTTTCGGGAAAAGGAATGGCCGGCAAATATTTGGAACAGTAAAAAATAATATCCCTGAGAGCCGGATAAGAAACGAACTTTTTGTATTTTTGCTCCAAAATCAAACTGAGATTTTCCAGAAGCATCAAGGTTTCCCTCTCGGAAATCTCAGCCACCTCGACTTTTTCAAAAAGAGACAAAACAGAAGAATTCTGCTCGATATTCTTATGCAGGCCTTCGAAAGTGGTCACAGCCACTATCTGGAAATCAGCTTGGGACAGGTAAGGCGAAAGCACGCCGGAAACGTCTATAACCCCGGGCCGGCTGCGGCTGCCGATGAAATTATGAAATTCGTCTATAACCAGAATAACGTTGCCGGCTGAAAGCGCTTCCTTAAAAATGTCGTCCAAAACAGCTTCCACTTCTTCGGGAGAGGAAATCTGGGCCAAAAGCCCGGCTAAATCCAACTGAACGACCCGTTTGTAATTAACTCCGGTTAAGCTTTCTCCCAAAGCGCTTTTCTCGGCCAAAGCGTAAACCATGCTTTTTCGGCCGCTGCCTGATTCGCCGACTATCAAGACGTTATTCTTGTCTTGGCCGGACAGGACCCTTTCCATGGCGCTGATTTCCCTTTCATGGCCGATGATTTCGGGAAATCCATTTTCCCTGACCGATTGAGACAGATCGATTGAAAACCTGTCCAGAGTGACAGTATAGCCGGCCGTCCACTCTTTCCCTAAAGAGCCTCTTTTCATCAGATTCTTTTTCTGCCAGAACTTTTTTCTTTCTTCTTCTCTTTTCATCAAATCATCCAGCCACCAGGCCAAATTCTCGATATCCTGAAATTTGAGATTATTGTCGATTAAAATTCTCTTGAAAACCAAATCGTGCTTGGCCAAGCCGGCGATTATATCCGTTGTTTCAATCCTTGAATGGCCTTTTTTAACGGCTGTTTTCAAAGATTCCAGCATTGTCTCCTGAAAATCTTCCGAATAGGTCATTTTCACCGGCCGGGTCTGGGAATTTATCGTTTGAAAATACTTTTCCAGGAATTTTTTGATTTCCTTGACGTTTAAGAGGACCCGCGAAAAAATGAAGTTTAAATTACCACTGTGGCTGGCGATAAGAAAATAAAAAAGCAGAGTTGAGCTGATTTCGGGAAATTTCTTTTTCTTGGCATATTTGACGGCGGCTGAAACCGCCCGGGCTGATTCGAAATCCAAAAAATCAGCCAGGTTGAATTTTTCCAAATTAGCCATAACTTCTTTTATGGCGACGTTCAATCTGGGTTTTTTGATTTTTGAATCCAGGAAAAATTCCATCAACCGGCAAGCCAAAAACAGAACAAGAAGAATTATCGACAAACCAAGCAGCAAAGATTGGATTGAAGAACTGACGGCGTCGGTCAGAAAGCCGTAAAGGAAAAACAGAAAAGCGAAAACGAACAAAAGAAGAAATAATTTTCTCAAAGATTTCGCCAATTTGAAAACCGGGTTTTTAGCCCACCTGACGGCTTGATAGATAACTGTTTCTTTTAAATTGAAATTGAATTTATCCGCCATTTTTTATGTTATTTTACTGCTAATCCTTTTTTCGTTGCTCCTTCGGCATAGAGCTGTTGAATTTCACCTGCTGTCAAGGCCTTTTCGTAGATGTGCACATCATCGACCAAGCCGTTGAATTGATAAGTCGTTCCGTTTGAAGATGCACCAAATCTCGTGGGAGTTGTCAAAAGGCCGTATGATGCTAAAGAATACTGTTTGATATATTTGCCATCTATATAAACTCTGACAACAAATCCATCCCAACTGGCTAATAAATGATACCAAAATCCCAAAGTCGCTTTAGCTGTGGTTCGCCCGGCTGCCCAACCTACTCCGGTTCTGGCCCCGATAGTAGCAGTCAGATAATCATCTAAATCAACACCTAACCAATATTCGCTGTTACCTATACTAGTATCAGAACCTTTATGCAAAACACATTCATAATTAGATCCTTCGCCATTTTTTTTAAACCAAGCTGATACTGTTAAAGATGTAGGAGAATCAACAATAAAATTATTATCTA
>DATKWJ010000022.1:0-70450 GCA_035529635.1 Patescibacteria group bacterium | reverse complement strand
TAATTAGTACAACTTAAAGTATTGTTGACGCAATATTTGCAGCTGCCGCAGGTGTCTCTAAGAGTGTCTGAAGAATGCACATTGGCATCCGTGCCGTTGCAATAATAATCTCTGGTATAAACATAGCTGGTAGTGGTCGGGTCTTCCGTGCCCGTGCAGAAGCCGTCGGTATCGTCGGTATAGCCGGTGGGCTGGGTGCCGCTTGCCTTGTAGTTGCAGCCGTCGCAGCAGGCACCGCTTACACACTGGCATTCAATCGTGCCTTTCATAATTCTGGCGCCGGTACTTAATATAATAAAACCTCCCCCGACGTTAATCTTATGACCGGGTTCAAAACTCAGAGTGGCGCCTTCGTTTAATTTTAAAGTAACACCGGGCGCAATAATTAAATCTGCTTCTTTAATCCATTTTTCTCCGGTTACCGTAGTATATTCATTAACAGTATATGTATTAATCGTTTCATTTCCTATAAAATTTTCAAACTCGAGGGCAGAAGCTGATGAAGAAAAAAATAAAAAACAAACAAAACAAAAAGAAACGATTATTATCCCCTTTGCCAATGTTTTTGTTTTATTCATTTTTATTTATTAATTTTTACTATACCAGGAACTGGTCAATTTCCTCTCTCCGCCGTCTTTGTTGATAACCCAGAAATCGGTCAGATAGTACAAGGTTACGTCTTCAGTAGGAATATTATCTGTTATCCAAGTGCCTTCCCATCTGCCTTCTTCCGCTGTTCCTTCAGCCAGTTGAAGCTCGATAACAGCCTTAACTGTCCAGTCTTCTTTGTCCGTCTTAATAGTGGCTGTCGCTCTTACTATACCAGCCGGGTCTTTCAGCCAGATGGAAAAATACTGTTCCTCGTCTTCTTCAACTTTATAGGCAGGGTCGATGATTAATTCTTTTATAAAAGTGGGATAAATTCCGCCGCCGCCGCCGACAGAACTAACGTCTGCCCGGTCGGAAAGGATATGAATCGGAGGGGTTTCTTCTTGTTCAGGAACGATTTCTTCCGGCGAACCCGGGGTAAAAATAGGAACCTGATAATTGGAAAAATAAAACCATCCCCCTGCAATTATCAGACAGAAAGCAATTACAATCACTGTTATTAATTTTTTGCTCATTTCTTTTGGAAAACTTTATTTCTAATCTTCTATCATTCTTACGGAAATTTCGTTCGGAAGCCAATTGACTATGGCGACATCAATCTTCATTTCTTCAACCGAACTTTCATCGCCGTAAAAGTTCAAAATAACCGAATCAATTTCCGTGTCTTGGCTGGTAACTTCAGCGATAATTCTTTCTGCCAAAGCTTTCACTTCTTTTTCACCAAGCTTTCCGCTTACTACATCATATACCATCTTCTTCTCGGCTACAATTCCTTCGGCAGTTTCGGTAATCTGCCCTTGATTTATAATTTTATATTCCGCACCCTGAAGAAGCTCTTCAACCCCCGGTTCTCCTTCTAAAGAAGTTTCCTCCGGCGGTACGCTCTCGGGCGTTTCCGCTTCTGGGATTTTTTCTTCCTCAAAAGAAACGGAAGGACTTGAAGGAGCAAGCACAAAATAAGCTCCTATACCGATTACGGCTATGACTATAACAACAATTAAAATGTTTTTTTGAGACATATTTTTTGTTTTTTAAATTTTAACTTTTGACCTTTATTTTACTTTTGTTATTGGGAAATCGCTTGTTCTTTGCATCTATCTATCATTTCTTCATTATCCAATTTTTCGCAAAGGGCCGGGTCTTTGCTGCTCAGCGCCTGGGCGTAAATTACTTCGTTCTTGCAGATATTTTTGAGCATTTCCGTAGCGTGCCGGTCGCAGACGGTTAAATCCTTTTTTGCTATAGCTATGGTTATGACAACGTTTTCCCGGCAGATATTCTTAAGATTTTCATCCTCAAATTTTTCGCAAACGGAGGCATCTTGGCTACTGACCGCTTCATCCATAATGTCGGCTATTTCTTCCGCTTCTTCGGTGACAATAGGCATTTTTTCTTCTTCGTTTTGAACTCCTTCCTGAACTTCCGAATTTTCAAGCTCTTCTTCGTACCCGGCATTATTCTGATAAAAAACCAAAGCAAAAGCCGCTGCCGCCAGAACGATTAAAATGACAAATAGCGTTTTTTTGTTTTTACTTATATTTTCATTGATTTCAGTCATGTTTTTCCCCATCTTTTAATAATTTTTAAAATCAGCCACATTGATTCCTTTTACGCTCTGGTCTTCGGCTAAATTGCCCCATTTTTTATAATCAACCCGAGGAGAAGACAAACGATAAGAAATTTCTCCTTTTTCATCGCCATAAATCGTCAAAATGTTCCCGTCTTTATTATACCAAGTTTTGCCGTCAAATGAAGGGGTCAAAAGCACGGCTACGGCATCGAGATTTTTACTGGAGGTCTGCCAAAACAGCCATAAGTCGCTGCCTTTCTCCAAATTGTCAAAATCAATGACGTATTGATTCCGAGAATCCAGATGGATAATTCCGCTGGTTTCTACTCTTAACCCTCCGGCATAATCAGCCATATAAGTGGCGTATTTTTCTCCGTCAATGTTGAAAACAGGGTCAATAATATTGGCAGTAATTTTGTTGGCGGTAATCGTACCTGATCCGAAATAGCCATCCCCATTGCTGTATATTCCGTAAGAACCATAAGCCAGATAAGCGTATTTTGAGGTTGAAGAATTAATGAAACGTCCACCTGAATCGCTCCCCGATCCATAAATGCCGTAATCGCTGTAACCGACGTAGGCATAGCCGCTTTGATCGGTATCTTTGAAATATCCTCCCATTGTCGTTCCTTGAGATCTGATTCCGTAGCTGCTGGTTATAATCATGCCTCCCGAAGCAATTGAATTAGTCACCAGAAGATTGTCGGACCAAGTTTCCCATTGATTGACGAATCTTGAATCGCAGTCAGAACAAGCAACACCACCGGCGGCCGGAGTGGAACAGGTCAAGGTGGTGCCGACAGCAGAGACGTACTGACCAGCAGAACAGGCGCTGGGGAAAGAGGACAATCTTGCCCAAGGTACGGAACCAACAGCTAAGCTGCCAGCCGAATCCACTCTCCACTTTTCCGCGCCGCCTGAATAAAAACTCAATTGAGAACCTGAAATATAGACTGCTGCGTTTTCTGCCGAATTTGATTTCAAGAAAAGATCATTATAGCCGGTAACGGCACTAACGTTTAAAATATTTCCCTCGCTTACCGAATAACCCAGGGTTAAGTTTTTCAGAGAAACATCCTGGCTAGTCGTATTACCGCGGTTGGTAACAGTTTGCAAAGTATCTGATTCGGAAGAAATGCCTTGATCCGTGCCGCAAGTGAATCTATTGTTCACGCTGTCCCATAAGATTTTTTGTCCGCTGCCTGTACAGGCGGAAATTGCAGCTATATCAACGGATAATGTTCCTGAAGTGGTAATAGGGCCTCCGGTCAAACCTGCGCCGCTGCCAACTGAAGTAACAGTGCCGCTGCCTCCGGCTGGAGTGGAACAAGTCAAAGTTGTACCAACAGCAGAAACATACTGGCCGGCAGAACAGGCGCTGGGGAAAGAGGACAATCTTGCCCAGGGAACTGTTCCGCCCTGTAGGGTTCCTGACCAGCGCGCATCGCCTGAAACATCTAGTTTATACACCGGCGTCATACCGATGCCGACGTTGCCACTTGAACTACCCTGTAATATTATCGGTCTATTATTCTCCCCGTTAAGATGAACACCATACGGCGCCACATTTATGTATTTAATTGAAAATATATCAACGCCTCCTAAAATACCAGTTTTAAATTCTGTTGTATCAACATTTGCATGACGAATATCTAAAAGACCTCCGGGACTCGTCGTCCCGATGCCGACTTTGCCGTAACGGACGATCAAGCCGGTGGTCACGGCGGAATTATTGGCTATAACCAAAGCCCCTTCTTTTGACTGGGCGTTTATACTGACATTAAGCGGAGCATCGCAACCGGCATAACCGCTAGGGCAATATGGCGGCGTGCCTGCCGGCGCATCCGCAAAAACCAGGTAAGCGACCCAAAAACTCATTATTAAAACTCCTGAAATAAGGGCTAAAGATTTTACTTTCGGCATATTATATTTAAGGTGTGAGTTCCTTTAATAAATTTTCCGTTTCGTTTTGTTCTTCTTCTGCGACCGCTTTCGGCTCGGACGGGGTCAATTCTTCTAAAAGATCGTCTAATTCTTCCTGGTTTGACGGTTCCGCATCTTTTGGCGTCAATTCTTCCAAAAGATCTTGAGTGATTTTCTCTTCCTCATTCTCCTCGGCCGACGGCTCTTCCTTCTGAACCGAAAAAAGAACCCAGGCGGTAATCACTGCAATAAATAGAATCGCTGCTGTTAAAATTACCATAATAATTCTTTTATCAATTTTGGGCATCGGATTTGATTAAGCCTGTTTTCACCTTATTCTTCATAATAACACATTTAAAGGGCGGAAAATTCGGACTGGGGATAACTTGCGCTTCTGTTATTCGGCTGTTTTTTCCTCCAGACAATCAACACTTATCAACCGGACTTCTTTTTCATTGCTGAAAATCGGCACGATCTGGCACTTTTCGGTTTCCTCTATTATTTTATCAATGGCAGCAGCTGCGCCCTGCTGGTAAGCGTTTGACAATTGAACGTTTTTAAAATCGCTCCAAAGGTCCCAAAAAATATAAATCAAGGAAAAAACAATCCAAACTAAAGTAAAGAAACACAAGATATTCTTTTTTGAAAAATTCAAACGCATTATTCCGAACAGCTTTAAAAGTTAATCTGAATTTCCTTGACCATGATTTCTTTTCTGTCTTTGATATTTTCTCCAGAAACGACGGTAATCAGGTCTCCTATTTTTATGTCTTCAAACCTTAAAGCTAGTTTTTTAAAAGGTTCTACAGCGCCTTCCAAAAGCAACGGGTCAACAATCAATTCAAGACGGTAAATTTCCGTCTCTCCGGATAATTTGACATTAATGATTTGTTTTTCCGATTCTTTGCCTTCCGGCAAAGGAAACTGGCTGACCCTGACGTAAGCTTCCATTGTCAGAGATTCGTCCTGTTTTTGGACAACGTTTCCGGAAAGGCGGAAAACTTCTTCGGGCAGGGAAGGATAAAATACTTCCAATTGCGATTTCAGCCAATCAATCTCCTGTTGATTGTCAGTCGATTGAGCTGGTTCAGCCTGTTTTTGGAGACTTTTGCCGAGACCGAAACCTGTTAAAAGAAAAATTAGGCCAACTACTGCCAAAACTCCGATATTTTTTTTATCCATCTTTTTTATAATTCTGATAAAAAATAAATTATTAAATGACCTTTTTATAATTATAGCAGATATCTTATTTTAAGGACAAGGATAATTGAACCAGCCCTCATTCATTTTCCAATCGGCCAATCCAATTACCAGGAAAAACAAGTTGATTAAAAGCCAAGCGCCGTAAATCAGGACAAGGCCGATAACAACCGCTTTTAAAACGTCCTTTGCTTTATTGACATTGGCGGGGTTATCCGAGGCAGTCATTAATATCACCCCGGCAATAACTACCATTAAAACAGCCAGCAGGGGGACAACTTCAAAAAGAATAAAATCAACGATATTATCAAACAGGACGAAAACATGGCAAAGCTGGCAAGCTTGGCTTTCATCAATACTGGTGAAAGGATCATCCTCAGACCTGCCGCAAGGGACCAAGGCGGCTTGGACAAATCCCGGTATGGAAGAAAAAAATAACACTGCCAAAATAGACAGCGTTAATAAATTTTTGTAAATGTTTTTCTTTGTCTTCATTTTCGGCATTATTCTTTCGGTTTAATAACCTCGTCTATCAAACCGTATTCTTTGGCTTCTTCGGCCGATAAATAGAAATCCCGGTCAGTGTCTTTTTCTATTTTCTGCAAGGGCTGGCTGGTATGCTTTTCCAGGATTTTGTTGAGTTTTTCTTTGATTTTAATGATTTGTTTGGCGGTAATTTCAATTTCCACCGCTTCACCGCTGACTCCGCCCGCCACCTGATGCAGCAAAATCTGGGAATTGGGCAGGGCGAAGCGCTTGCCTTTTTTCCCGGCTGCCAGCAAAGTGGCTCCCATGGAAGCGGCCAAGCCGATGCAGACCGTGGAAATGTCCGGCTTAACGTACTGCATGGTATCGTAAATGGCCAGGCCGGCCGTAACCGAGCCGCCCGGCGTATTGATATAAAGCTGGATGTCCTTGTTCGAATCCTTGGAAGCCAAAAAGAGCATCTGGGCGATTATGGAATTGGCCAAAGGATCGGTAACCGGCCCGGCCAAAAAAATGATTCTGTCTTTTAAAAGACGGGAGTAGATGTCGTAAGCCCTTTCTCCGTATTGACTTTTTTCGATAACCGTAGGTATGAGATTCATCTAACTTATTTGATTATACAATAAACAGATAAAATGGCAAAAAAGCAAGTGGTTAATTTTCGACTTCTTTGGCCGGCTTTTTCTTTTTGGTTTCTTTTTTAACTTCCGCTTTTTTTTCTCTTTTTTTCTTTTTTTCTTCCTTTTTCTCCGTTTCTTCTTCCTGTTCCGCAACCGGCGCCGCTTCTTCTTCATCCTCATCCCTAGCCGGTGCTCTAACGTCTATTTTCCAACCGGTCAATTTGGCGGCCAATCTGACGTTTTGTCCGTCCTTGCCGATAGCCAAAGACAGCTGGTCTTCCGGCACAATAACCTGGGCTTTGTTCTTCGGCATTATTTTTACTTCCAAGGTCTTGGCCGGAGACAGGGAATTGGCGATGTATTTCTCCGATTCCGGAGAATATTCTATAATATCTATTTTTTCTCCGCCCAATTCGTTGATCACCGCCATGACTCTGGTACCTTTCTGCCCGACCATACTGCCGATCGGATCGACTCCTTCCATCTCCGAGCTGACGGAAATCTTGGACCTGGAACCGGCTTCTCTGGCAATCGACTTTATCTGAACCTGGCCGGAAGAAATTTCCGGCACTTCCAGTTCGAAAAGCTTGGAAATCAGCTTGGGATAAGCCCGAGATAAAACCACCACCGGCCCTCTCGGCGTTTCTTCGACTTTCAGAAGATAAACCTTGAGGCGCTGTCCCGGCCGGTAGAATTCTCTCGGCACCTGCTCTTCTTTAGGCATAACGCCGAGAGTTTTGCCGATATCCATGAAAATGTTCCTTCCTTCGACTCTTTGGACGATACCGGAAATTATTTCTCCTTCTTTCGATTTGTATTCCGCCAAAACGCTTTCTTTTTCCGCTTCCCTGACTCTTTGCAGAATAACCTGCTTGGCCGTCTGAGCGGCAATCCGGCCGTAATCTATTTTCGATTCCAAAGGAATCTCCAATTCCTGGTCAACTTCGATCTGCGGCTTTATTTTTTTGGCTTCTTCAATTATAATATGCCGCTCGGGGTTGAAACGGATTTTCCTGTTTTCAACGGCTTCGGCCGAAGAAGATTCTTCAACTTGTTTTTCCGGCCTTTCTTTCGTTTTTTTCTTTTCCTTCAATTCCTTCTCTTCCTTCTCTTCCATCTCCGCCAGCTCGGCCTCGGAATAAATCATTTTTTCGTCAACCGCCAATTTTACCTGCCAAAACTCAACCTCGCCCGATTCCGGGTCAAGCTTGGCTTTGATTATCTGTCCCTTTTTTCCGTAGTCCTTTTTATAGGCGGCGGCAATGGCCATTTCAATGGTTTCCAAAACCTTTTCTTTGGTAATGCCTTTTTCCTCGGCAATCTGGGAGATGGCCGACATGAAATTTTTTATATCCATAAGAATAAAATAACTTTTAAAAAATATGTCCGTTTCTGAACGGACTGATTTAATTATAACTGAATAAAATCATTCGTCAACAGGATAAAAGCCTATCAATAAAGCGCCGGGGCCGGTATGGGTGGCTACCACCGGCGAAACAGGGGAGATGAATGAAATTTCTATGCCCGGTTTTCCCCGCAAAAGAGATTCGAGCTTATCAGCTTCTGCCCGGCGGCCGGCGTAAGCAATGGCCAATCTGATCTTCCGGCCGTTTCTTTGTTTGTCGATTTCCTTTGCCAGAATTCCGGCCGCATCTTTACCCAAAGCTACGCTGAAAAACCTGAGCTTGCCGTTCTTCAATCCGACCAAAAATCTGATTCCTATTTTCTGGATAAAAAAAACAGGGCCGACGAATATCTTCGGCAATTTAAGTCTGCCGCCGCGCACCACGTATCTGAAATCGCTAAGGCAGGCGACCAGTGTAATCTTGGGACAGAAACCTCTCAGTATCTCCACGATCTCTTCGGTTTTTTTGCCCTGCGAAATCAATTCGATTGCTTTGACGGCTGCCAGACCCTCGGCCACTTCAGCCGTATTGCAGTCAAATACATATATATTGAGCTTTTCCGGTTTCTTATAAATGCTTCTGGCGATCCTGGCTGAACTGTAAGCGCCGGACAGCTTGCTGGAAATCGTGATAACCAGGATCTTTTCGAATTTTTCAAAAGCTTTTTCAAAGGCGGAAAAAAACTCTTGGAAAGAAGGGGCTGAAGTGGTCGGCAAAGGTTTTCCGGTTTTCAAAGCTTGTTCCATTTTTCCGTAAATTTCTTCTTTGGAAACAATAATTTCCCCGGCCGGAAACCTGGTTAAGAAAGGTACCTCGAAGATATCGTTTTTTTCCAAAAAATCTTTAGGCAAATCAGCAACTTCATCCACCACCAAACCGAGCGGTTTTTTCCCTTTTCTCCCAATCTGAATTTCCATATTTTCGACTCTTGATTCAAACCCCGGCAAGTTTTTGAACTTATCCAGGACCGCTTCCGGCTGATTGGTATGGATGTGCAGTTTGATTTTGCCGACTGTTTCCAAGATCTCCAAACTGTCGCCGAACAGAGACAATTCTTTTTTCAAATCTTCCATCTCTGTTCCGGGAGTTTTTTCAAACATCAAAACAACCTCTTTACTGTATTTCAATTCCTCTTTTGTTTGCTGAATAGCAACAAAAGAGGAAGAAGAAAAATTACTTTCGGACGATACCGGCATTCCTTTCAAGCTCTCGATCCAGGCCTCCAGAATTTTTACGAAACCCAGGGCGCCAGCGTCAACCACGTCGTTCTCCTTCAAAACCGCCAACTTCTCTTTTGTTTCTTTTAAAGCAATCTGGCTGGCTTTATGGGCTTCCACCAACACTTTAATGATGTTTTTCTCTTTTCTGATTTTGGCGAATTCAAAGGATTTTTGGCCGGCTGTTTTTATGACATCCAGAATAGTGCCTTCAACCGGCTCGAGAATGGCCAGGCGGGAGGCTTTTATCCCTTTTTTCATAGCCAGAGCCAAATGGAAAGCGTCAATCGTTTCCAAATGTTTTATCCTGTCCAAAACTTCAATGACATAGCCGGTGTAAATCATGCCGGCATTGCCCCGGGCGTTGATCATGGCGGCTGTCTTGATGTCCTGGGTCAGTTCGCGGAAAGTCGAATAGCTTTTCGGATAAATCGTGCCTTCGACCCCCAGCAAAGTGGCGGCCAGATTGTAACCCGTGTCTTTGTCCGCCACCGGAAAGACGTTGATCCTGTTGATTTCTTCCTGATGCGCCACGATTTTCTTGGCAGCGGCAATCATCATTCTTTTAAAATCGTCAATAGTGATCTCCGTGACTATTTTTTCATGGTTTCTGAAAACCCATTTCTCAATCGGCTTCTTGGCCATCTTGGCTCCGAACTTGGCCGCCTGCCAGCCGAGTTTGGGCGGAAATAAAAGAGATTGAATAATTCTTTTTATCCTCAATTGCCAATTGGCCGTCTCGTTGTCGAAAAAAAGACGACTAGCAATCAGAGCAGCTTTGTTTTTTGCTTTTATGATTTCTTCAAGCGGACTCAATCTTTTGACAAAAATCGGCACCAGGCAAATAACGGTGAAAAGCCCGGCTGTTTCAAACTGATTCAAATAAAGAGAAATAAAAACAGCGCTGGCCAGAAAGAAAAGCGTGCCGACAGCCGCGTCCCAAAGCAAAGCCAGAACGACTAAAGGAACAACTGAAAGAAAAAGTATTGGCGGAGAAATCGCCAGAAAAGCACCGATAAAAGTGCCGATGCCCCGGCCGCCGGCAAAACGCAGAAACAAAGACCAGTTATGGCCGATAACCGCCGCAACTCCGGAAAAAACTTGAATCTCCGGAGAAAGGCCGATCCTGGCAGCTCCCCAAACAGCCAGATATCCTTTGGCTACATCAAAAAGACCGGTTAATATTCCCTGCCATTTGCCGACATTCCTGAAAACATTTGAGCCGGAAGTTTTTCTCCAGCCGATTTCTAAAATGTTTTTGCCGGAAAAGCGGGAGATCAAGTAACCGAAAGGTACCGATCCCAAAAAATAACTGAAAATAATCCAAATCAGAATCATAAGCAAAGCGAAAAACAAATCGTCTAATATGGACCTGGGCGGAATCGAACCGCCATTACTACAATGCGAATGTAGTGTTGTACCGTTGAACCACAGGCCCAATGTCGGGGTGCTGGGAATTGAACCCAGACCGCAGAGTCCCGAACCCTGTATACTGCCGTTATACTACACCCCGAAAAAAATAATGGACTAAGTTACCCAGTATTTCGCTTTGGTCATTTCATCTTTTTTTGTTTCTATTTTTTCCCTTTCTTCTCCGGCTTTTTTGGCTGAATTTTTTAATTCTTTTTCCGGCAATCTTCCCAATTTTTTAATTTCCTTTTCTAAAAATTCTCTTTCGTTTCTTTTAGGATCAGCCAAAACGCAACCGAGCAAGATATCCAAGATTTGTCCTATCTTGGATCCGGGCTGGATTTTCAAAATTTCCATGACGTCTTTGCCGCTTACTTTGAGCATTCTTACGGAAATAGGATCCTGACTGACTTTTTCAATAATGTATTTCAAATGCCTTAATTTGTAAGGTTCTGCTTTGGGCACGCCGGAGCCGATTCTGTCCGCCATTCTCAATTGCAGCAGTTCTTCCATATTTTCCGAACCGGCTTTGAAAACTAATCTCCTGACCGAGCTTTCCGAAACTTCGCCGACATTATAATAAAAAAGATGGTATCTGACCAGTTTGACGATTTTTTCAACGTCTTTTTTGGAAAATTTCAAACGGTTCAAAATCTGATAAGTCAGCTTGGCTGAAAGGATTTCATGGCCGTAAAAAGTGGCCTCAGATCCTTGGCCCCTTTTGGCGCGCGGCTTGGCGATGTCATGGAACAAAGCAGCCAGTCTGACGTATTTGTTGAAATTTTTCTTGGCAGCATAGTCGAGCGATTTCAGATTATGCTCGTAACAGTCGTAGAGATGATGCTTGTTCTGTGAAACTCCGCAGCCTTCTTCCAATTCTGGCAGAACGAATTTCAGGAGCCTGGCTTCTCTCATCAGTTCGATGCCCTCGGCCGCCTTTTCCGACATGATGATTTTTAGAAACTCATCTCTGACTCTTTCTTTGGAAATAGCGGAAATCCAAAGGGCGTTTTTTTTAATCGCTGTCATGGTCGCCGGTTCAATCTGCCAGCCTTTACCCAGGGTAGCGGCGAATCTGACCGCTCTCATCATCCTCAAAGCGTCTTCGTTGAACCTTTCATCCGGCTGGCCGACTGCCCGGATGATCTTGTTTTTTAAATCTTTCTGTCCGTTGTACGGATCGACAATGCCGACTGGCGCTGGCTTAAGACCGGGTTTCAAAGCCATGGCATTGATGGTGAAATCGCGGCGGGTCAGATCTTCTTCAATGGTTTCGGCGAACTCTATCTTATCGGGATGGCGCTTGTCCTCGTATTTAGCTTCGGAACGATAAGTGGTGATTTCGATTTCTGCCAGCTTCGGACTTTTACTTTTCGTCCGGACGGTCACTGTCAGGAATTTATTTTCGTAAAAACTTTCAACGAATATTTTCTGGATTTCCTCGGGCTTGGCCGAAGTCGTCACATCCCAGTCCTCCGGTTCCACGCCTCTTAAAAAATCCCTCAAACAGCCGCCGACAATATAGGCCTCAAAGCCGCTCTTTGCTAATTTATCGATAATGGATTTTACTTCTTTAGGTATCTGCATTTTGATTGACGCTCCGCTGTTATATTTGAATTTTAAATTAAAAATTCCTTTTTTTCAACGCCTTGTCCGAAATGGACCGTTATGGCATAATATAAAAGCCAATATTTCTTCAAGAAAGAAATTTTGTCCAGAGCCCCCGTAGCTTAATGGATAGAGTACTGGTCTTCGGAACCAGTGATGAGGGTTCAAGTCCTTCCGGGGGCACCAGCGAGAAAAAGCCTGGTATAAGGGCTTTTTCTCTTACCAACCGTTTATATTTGTAAAATTTTCCGAAATAAGCTAAAATTAATCAGAACAATTTCATTTTCAATAAAATTCTGATATAATAATGACGAACCCCCACGCCTTCTCTGCCCCCGTAGCTCAATTGGTTAGAGCAGATTCCTCTTAAGAATAAGGTTCCAGGTTCGAGTCCTGGTGGGGGCACATAGATTTTATAAAATAAAAATAAAATTATGCTGACAGCGCAACAAAAAACAAAAATCATAGAAAAATACAAACTGCACAATATGGACACCGGTTCTCCGGAAGTTCAAATTTCCCTGCTGACCGAAGAAATCAAACAGCTGCTTTTGCATTTGAAAAAGCACGCCAAAGATTTCCACTCAAAAAGAGGACTGTTAAAAATGGTTTCGAAAAGAAGAGCTTTATTGGCTTATCTGAAAAAAGAGGATATTAAAAGATACAACGCCATCATGAAAAAAATAGGACTGGCAAAGGTTAAAAAATAAATTTTTTTATGCTAATCAAACATCTCGGACAGCGCATCGCCGTCTTGATGGACGTGCAAAATCTTTATCACTCCGCCAAAAACCTGTACAGTTACGGCACCCGCGTCAATTTCGGGGCTATTTTAAAAACAGCTGTTTCCAACAGGAATCTGATCAGGGCTTTCGCTTACGTGGTCAGAACGAAAACCGGCGAGGAAAAACCTTTTTTCGAAGCGCTGATCAAATTGGGAATCGAAACCAGGGTCAGGGACCTGCAGGAATTCTTCGGAGGAGTCAAAAAAGCCGACTGGGACGTCGGCATTACGGTTGACGCCATCAGAATCGCGCCGAGCTGCGACACCATTATTTTGTGTTCGGGCGACGGCGATTTCATCCAGCTGGTGGAATATCTGAAAAATCAAGGAAAAAGAGTGGAGGTCGTGGCTTTCGGCAGGTCTTCTTCCGCCAGATTGAAAGAAACGGCCGACGAATTCATCGACCTGGAAGAGAATCCGGAAAAATACCTTTTAAAAACAATCAAACCGAAACGATAATGCCTTACGAAAAATTCAAACTGGAAATCGGTGGGAAAGAACTGAAGGTCGAGGCCAGAAATCTGGCCGAGCAGGCTTCAGGCAATGTCTTGGTCCAGTACGGCGAGACCATGGTTTTAGCTACGGCAGTTATGGCAAACTATGAAAGGGAAGGAGTGAGTTTCTTTCCTCTGACGGTTGATTACGAAGAAAGATACTATGCGGCCGGGAAAATTCTCGGTTCAAGATATATGAGAAGGGAAAGCCGGCCTTCAGACGAGGCTATTTTAACTTCAAGATTCATTGACAGGACAATCAGGCCAAGATTCCCCGGACACATTAAAAGAGATATCCAAGTGGTGGTCACCTGCCTTTCCTGGGACGGAGAAAACGATCCGGATATTATCGGCTGTTTTGCGGCTTCCCTGGCTCTCTCTGTTTCCAATATCCCCTGGTCCGGACCGATAGGAATTTTAAGAATCGGCCAGAACGAACAAGAATTCATTCTTAATCCCACTTATCAGGAAAGGGAAAAAAACAATCTGGATCTGGCCATAGCCGGTTTGAAATCTCCTGCGGCCGAATTTTTGGGCAATAAAAAAGGCGATGAAATCCTGATTAACATGGTTGAAATGGAAGGAAACGAAACGGAAAAAGAAACGATCCTGAAAGCCGTGGATTTCGCCAAGCCTTTTCTTGAAAAACTGATTGATTTTCAAAAAGAAATCGTTGAAAAAATCGGCCGGCCGAAAGACAAAATCGAAGCACCGGCTGAAAATCCGGAACTGGAAAAAGAAATAGAAAATTTTCTGGGTCAAAGACTGGAAAAGGCCCTTTATCAAGAAAACAAAAACGACCTGATGAACGAAGCCAATCTCCTGAAAAAGGAATTGGTTTCGTATATCCAAGAAAAATACCCGGATAAGGAAAAGGAGGATTATGCCAAAGATTTTTTTGAAAAAATAATAGAAAAGACAATTCACGAAAACATCATCAAACACGAAAAAAGACCAGACGGAAGAAAAATCGACGCTATAAGGAATATCGAGTGTGAAACCGGATTGCTGCCCAGAACCCACGGTTCCGGACTTTTTACCAGGGGCCAGACCAAAGCCCTTTCCATTCTGACTCTAGGTGCGCCGGGAGACGTGAAGCTGCTCGAAGGCATGGAAAAAACCGGCAAGAAAAGATTCATGCACCATTATAATTTCCCTCCTTATTCTTCGGGCGAAGTCAAGCCGATGAGAGGACCAGGCAGAAGAGAAATAGGCCACGGCATTCTGGCGGAAAAAGCTTTGATGCCGCTGGTTCCCGGTTTCGACAGTTTTCCCTACACCATCAGGATAGTCACTGAAATCCTTTCCTCCAACGGTTCGACTTCCATGGCTTCTGTTTCCAGTGGTTCCCTGGCTTTGATGGACGCCGGTGTGCCCATCCCGAGGCCGGCTACCGGCATTGCCTTGGGGCTGATGCAGGATAATAAAGGAAATTATAAAATTTTGACTGATATCCAAGGTCCAGAAGACCACCATGGAGACATGGATTTTAAAATCGCTGGGACGGAAAAAGGAATCACGGCCATGCAGATGGACGTCAAAATAGACGGCATCGGCAGGAAAATTATGGAAGAAACTTTATCCCGGGGAGAAAAGGCACGGCTGCAAATTTTGGGGGAAATAACCAAAGTGATTTCCAAAGCCAAGCCGGAACTCTCGCCTTACGCGCCCAGGATATTAATTTTACAGATAAATCCTGCTAAAATTAGGGAAGTAATAGGACCGGGCGGAAAAGTCATCAATGAAATCATCGGCGAGTGCGGCGTTTCCATAGATATTGAAGATTCAGGCAGAATTTTCATCACGGCCGAGAAAGAAGAAGCTGCCGGCAAAGCCGTAGACTGGATAAAAAACATCACTCATGAAGTCAAGGTGGACGAAATCTTTCAGGGAAAAGTCAAAAGAATCCTGAATTTCGGAGCTTTCGTTGAAATCCTGCCCGGACAAGAAGGCCTGGTCCACATTTCTCAATTGGCCAATTTCCGGGTTGAAAAAGTGGAAGACGTGGTCAAGGTGGGAGACATTATACCGGTAAAAGTAATTTCCATAGACGAACAGGGAAGAATAAACCTGTCTCTTAAAGAAATAAAAAAATAAATCCAATTTTCCATGGCCGAAGAATTCGACTTCATAAATAAAGAAAAAACGATGCTACTGAAAAGGGAGGATATTAAAACGATGAAAAAAGACATCGTTAAATTGAGAGAACGTGGTTTTCAGATAGAAAGAGAGAAAATTTCCGGATTTGAACCGAAGGCCAAAGAAACAGAACCGCTCAAAATCAAAAAAACAGAAACAATCGAGAAAGAAGAAGAAAAGAAAAGACAGGAAGAGGAAAGAATAAAAAAGATAAAGGAAGCGGAAGAAGAAAGAAAAAGAATAGCTGCCCAAAAAGAAAATGAAGAATTAAAAAAACTAAGGGAAGAAGAGGAAAAGAAAAGACAAGAAGAGGAAAGGGCGGAACAAGAAGAAAAAATAAAAGAAACAGATGAGGAAAAACGAAAAGCTGCTAGCCAGGCGGAAGAGGACAGACTGAGGAAATTGAAAGAAGAGGAAGAGTTAAAAAAGAAAGAAGAAAACGAAAAAACAAAACAAGAAGAATTAAGGAAAAAACAGGAAGAAGAACAAAAAATAAGACAGGAAGAGGAAAGAATAAGGAAAATAAAGGAAGCGGAAGAAGAAAAGAAAAGAGCGGCTGCCCAGGCGGAAGCAGATAGGCTGAGGAGAATAAAAGAGGCTGAGGAAGAAAAGAAAAGACAGGAAGAGGAAAGAAAAAGGCAGGAGGAAGAAAGAGTAAGGAAAATAAAAGAGGCTGAGGAAGAAAAGAAAAGACAGGAAGAGGAAAGAATAGCCAGAAGAGAAGAAAGGATAAAACAGGAAAAACTTCTGGCGGAAAAAGCTGAAGAGCAAAGATTAATCAACATCAACAAGGAAATTGAAGACCTCATTCCGAAAAAAGAGGTGTTGGACGGAGAAAAAGAACAGTTTTTGACGGAAATTAAAAATTTCGAAACCCAGCTGAAACCTATTTTAGGAGAAGAAGACATCGTTGAAAACAAAATTCTGGAAATAGAGGAATTGGAAAAAATAACCCCTCTGGAAAAGAAAAAACAAATTGAGAAACGGAGATGGGAAACAACGACCAGAAGGCGGGAATTGGAAAACGCCAAATGGACGATCCAGGAAAAAATAGAAAAAGTAAAAGAGCAAATCAAGGGTCTTGAGTTGAAATACGGGGAGATTTCGAGAAACGAGGAAGGATTGAAAAAGGAAAGAGATAAAATTCTGCAGAAAAAAGAAGAAAAAAGGCTTATTCAGGAAAAATCGCGCTTGAAAAACGAACTGGCGCAATTGATTGAAGAAGAAAAAACGATAGAAAACAAAAAGAACGAACTGACAGGCCAAAAGAACAAAATCGAAGACGGTTTGGAAGAAATTTTGGCGGAAGAGCAGACGACCGAAGAAATGATCAGAAACATCGAAAGAAAAGAAAAAGAAGCTTTAAACCCGGCGGAACAGAAAAAAATTGAGAAAAGCAGATGGAAAATCGAAGATGATAGAAAAGCCCTAGAGGGCAAAAGATGGAAATTGGAACAAGAAGAAAAAGATTTTTCCATCGAATTGAAAAAAACGGAAAAAGAAAAACAGGAAATTTTAAGAAAAGAAAAACCTTTAAAAGAAAGATTAATTGAAATCGACCGGCTGCTTAAAATATCTCCGCCAGAAGAAGAAAAACTTCCGGCCGCCGAGCTCCCGGAAGAGGAAAAAAAGAAAAAAGAAAAAGAAACGGTTGAAATCCAAAAGCCGAAATTTAACGAAGAAAAGGTAAACCAAGCGGAAAAAACAAAAAAAAGAGGAGAGGAAGAAAGAAAAAAAATTATTGAAGAGGAAATAAAAAAGAGAATTACCAAAGAAACGGAAAGAAGGCAGGAAGAAAATCTCTGGACGGAAAAAAAGATATTTTTCGGCAGAAACCGGCTGAGGGCGGACGAAACGAAATTCCCTCCCGAAAACCCGGAAACAGAAAAAAGAATAACCGAAACCATAATCCCCAAACCGCCTGAGAAACCATCCTTTGCCCAAAAACTGTTCGTCAGAACTTTAATCAGCGCATTCGTTCTGTCACTGGCCGGTTTGGCTTATTTGTTTTTCGTCATGCAAAAAGACAAAACGCCCGAAGAGCCGATAGTTCTCCCTTCTTTGGAAGAAAAAACTGAAGAAAAAACGCCCGGAAAGCCGGAAATTACAATCCCCGATGCTTTAATTTCGACCAATACCACGGAAACCGCGGAAGTTACGGATATCTCGGAAATTCCAACACTGCTCAGTCAGATTTTGGGAAAAACCTTCGGAAAGGAAGAATATGCCAGAATCTTATTTAAAAATACGGATAAAAACGAAATCGTCGGTTTGAGGGAATTTTTCGCTGCCGCAGCGACTGAAATTCCCGAAGAGATTTTAGGAAAGCTGGACGATAATTTTACCCTGTTCGTTTATAGCAACGAAGGAGCCAACCGTTTGGGATTCATAGCAAAAATAAAAGAAGAGAATCTCGCTGGTTCAATGCTTTCTTGGGAATCGACCATAGAAAAAGACACTGAAAATCTTTTTGAAATTCTGGGGAAAGAAGGATCGGCTGCCCCCGTCGTTTTCAAGGAAACAACTTACCAAAACAATGTTTTCCGCTATGCCTCCTTCCCTTCGAACAATTTCGGCATTTGTTGGGCGATAATCAAAGACAAACTCGTCTTGACCACTTCAGGAGGAAGCATGATAAAAACGATCGACAAATTGACGAAAGAAGCGGCGGCGGCTGGGACCATGGTAGATTGCGGAGAGATCGGGCCGAATAACCCCGACCTGAACGGAGAAGTTCAGAATTGCATCGAAGAAAGATTCGAAAAATGCCGACCGGCCCAATATATCGTTTCCATGGATTTGGCGGAAATAGGCGTAATAACCTATTATTACGAGATAATCGGCCCCAGTAACGGCTTATGCGCGGTAAAATCGAAATTCCTTGCCAACCCTGATCCTAACTGGATTGACAAGGAAATGATTTGCCAATATGACAATACGAAAAGCTTCTTAGTCGCCGCCAACGACATGAACAAATGCCAGGGTCCGCTGTACGATTTAATAAGCGCGGAATAATAACGAAATATTTTATGGACAAAAAGCTTATCGAAGAATCAAAAGAAAAATTGGAAAAAACCAAAAAAATCATTGAAAAGCAGCTGACCGGATTTGCCAAGAAAGACGACAAGCTCAAAGGCGACTGGGACTCCCGCTTCCCTCTTTTCAACGGCCGTGGAGCGGGTTCAGGCGCCCTTGAAGAAGCTGCTGACGAAGTGGAAGAATACGGCAACCTTCTGCCTGTTGAGCATAATCTGGAATTGCGTTTGAAAAACATCAATTCAGCTTTGGAAAAAATCAAAAAAGGCGAATACGGAATCTGCGAAAAATGCGGCAAAAAGATCCCGGAAGAAAGATTGAAAGCGTTTCCCGAAGCCAAAACCTGCCTCATCTGCCAGGAAAATAAACCAAGCAATAAATAAGTTTGCCGGTTAACGGCTTAAGAATAAAAAAACCGACCTTAATGAAATTATGGTCGGTTTTTAGTTAAAAAATCAGGAAGGATTGAAATTACCTGGCAAAAGGATTTTTGGCTCCGGTCACTCCGAAATGCAGATGGCAGCCGGTTGAAAGCCCGGCGCCCGGAGTTCCCGGCTGGCCGCCGATTAGGGCTATAATCTGGCCTTGAAAAACCTGTTCTTCCGGATTGACAAAACTGGCGCTGATATGGCCGTACATTGTCACCACTCCGTTAGGATGCAAAATGGTTATATGATTGCCGGCTCCGCCAAAGGCCCAACGGGAAGTGGAACTCGTCAATTGAACCTTTAAAACCGTTCCACCGGCCGCGGCATAAATCGGTTTGCTGCAAGCGCTTCCTTCATGGGAAAAATCTATGGCATTATACCAGTGAAGTCCCTGGGTAATTTTATAAGGCGAAGAAACCGGAACGAAGAAATAGCTTGAAGCCAGAGGAACGCTGACAGGGGCGACACTGGGAGCGGGCATCGTACCGTTAGGAACAATAAGAATGTCTCCGACGTAGATTCTGCCTCCTTCCGAAAGGTGATTAAAAACGATTATTTCATCTATTTCAACTTTATAGGTTTGAGCAACACCGGAAATCGTATCTTTATCTTTAACGTGATGAATAACTCCTGAAACCGGCAAAATAACCAGCTTGTCGCCCGGTTTTATGATTGATTTTTCAGTCAAATCATTGGTCCAAAGAATGGTTTTTAAAGAAATATTGAATTTGGCGGCCAAGGACAGTAAACTGTCTCCTTCTTCAACGATATATTCGGTAATAACCATCTTAACGTCTTCCTCTTCATAACCAGCTACCAAAGAGCCCAAAACCTGCGAAGAAAAAGTCACTGGAGGAGAAATGGCTTTAAGCATAAAATTATCCACCAGAATAAATTCCGGGGATTCCGGCAAAGAGATTTTAGTTGAATCAATAAACAAAGCGTCTTTCTCAGATTCTTCCAGAAGATGAAAATCACTTTTATCGGGCAAAACTTTCTCGGCCGGACCAGAGCAGCCCATAAGGGCGATAAATAGCAAAAAAAGGGCGGCCAGCCCCAGACAAAGAGGAGGGTTCTTCAGAGAACCCTTGATTTTTCCTGTTAGATAATTTGATTTTTTACTATCGGCCGGAGAAGTTTTTTTCCCCGCCCCATATGAAAATTTACTACGTAAATAATCCAACATTAGTAAACTTTTTCCATTTTAGCTTTTCAAACAGGAAAGTCAAGAATCTTATCCACAATCCCGAAATCGTGCTAAAATGCTTTAATGTTGGAAAAAAGCGCCAAAAACCTGCTTAAAAAACACGCTATTCTGCCTTCCAAGGGACTAGGGCAGAATTTTTTGGCGGATAAAAAAATAATTGAAAGGATCGTCAGGGCGGCCGGGATTAAAGCTGATGAAACTGTTTTGGAAATTGGACCCGGCTTGGGGGTTCTTACCGTCAAACTGGCCAAGCTGGCTAAAAAAGTGGTTGCCGTGGAAAAAGACCAGAGGATAACCGAAGTGCTTAAAAATCTGCTGGTCGGGCAAAACGTCGAAAACGTGGAAATTATCCATGGAGATATCCTGAAATTCAATCCTGCGTCCTGCAGTCTGAAACCCAAATCTTACAAAATAGCGGCCAATCTTCCTTTTTATCTTACAGCAGCCGTAATCAGAAAATTCCTGGAAGAGGACCGGCCGCCGAAGGAAATGATTTTGGTGGTCCAGAAAGAAGTGGGGCAGAGAATCTGCGCCGAACCGCCTAGAATGAACTTATTGGCTGTCTCGGTCCAGTTTTACGCCAAAGCTAAAATCATTTCCCATATTTCCAAAAAATCTTTCTGGCCCAGGCCGAAGGTGGACTCGGTTATTATTAGAATAATTCCCGGCCCCTTTCCGCAGCAATTACGCGAAAGGTTTTTTATAATCGTCAAAGCGGGATTTTCCCAACCAAGAAAACAGTTGACCAATAATTTGAAAAAAATAAATCCTGACCGGGAAACAATTGAAAACTGGCTGGTGAAAAACAGCATCAAGCCGAGTTCAAGGGCGGAAAACCTGGGAGTCAACGACTGGCTTAACCTATGCAAAAGTTTTGGCATGGTAGACAAAACTTGTTATAATAAAAATAAAGGAAACTAATATTTCCGTTAATCTTACCTCGATCATGAGATTTACTGTTCCGCAATTCATCGAAGAAGAGGCGAAAATCATCGGACCTTTGGTTTTTAAACAGGTTCTTTATATTGGGATGGCTGCCGTTATTTGTTTTATTCTTTATTTCTTGCTGCCTTTTTATCTTTTTTTGATCTGCTCTATCATTTTGATAGGAGGGGGAGCTGCTTTGGCTTTTCTGAAAATCGGAGGGAAATCCCTGCTCTCGGTTCTGGCTAATTTTTTAAGATACAGCCTCACTTCCAACATCTATATTTGGAAAAAAAACGAACAACCCACCATTAATATTTACAAAAAAGAAATAAAACCTCTTGAAGACGAAATTACGGAAAACGAGGAAAAATTGCCTTTGAAAATAGTGGCCAAAAGCCGTCTTAAAAAATTACAGACTAAAATTGAAACCAAAACGAGAAAATAAAAATGGCTAAAACATCCACGCAGCAATTTTTGGAGATCGAACAGATAAAAGAAGGGGCCGTGCTTTTGAAAGACAAATCTCTCAAAGGCATTTTAATGGTTTCCTCTTTAAATTTCGCTTTAAAATCAGAAGAAGAACAACAGGCGATTATTTATCAATTTCAGAATTTTCTGAACTCTTTGGATTTTTCCATTGAAATCGTCATCCAATCACGCATTCTGAACATTACCGGTTATTTAGACAAGTTAAAAAAAATGGAAATGTCCCAGAAAAACGAACTGATGAAAATCCAAACCGCCGAATACAGAAAATTCATTAATGAATTGGTCGGTGGCCGGCAAATCCTGGCCAAAAGCTTTTTCGTCACCGTACCTTATACTCTGATTGAAATCCCCAAATTAAAAGGTAAAAGAGAAAGCGGCATCAGTGAAGAACAATTCCAAAGATCCAAATCCCAATTATGGCAAAGGATAGAATTCGTGGCTTCCGGTTTGAGAAGGTGCGGTTTGCAATGCACTCCACTCAACACTTTGGAACTGATCGAATTTTTTTGGAGCTTGTATCATCCGGAAGAAGCGGAAGTCGGCTATTATCCGGAAATTCCTCCCGAAATAATAAAATAATATGAAATTTCCTTTTTTCAATTTTAAAAAGAAAACTTCGGCAGAGATGGAAAGTTTTTTCGAAGCGCCAGCCGTGGAAATCAAAGATATTATCGCGCCCTCTTCGATCGAGGTGAAATCCGACCATCTGAAACTGGGCAGAAGATTTGCCAAATCGTTTTTCATCTTTTCTTATCCGAGATATCTGAGTACGGCCTGGCTGTCTCCCATCATCAACCTCGACCAGCCTATGGATATCAGTTTTCACATTCATCCGGTTGACACGGGAATGATTTTGAAACAACTAAGAAGAAAAGTGACGGAAGTGGAAGCGGAAATCATGGAAAACGAAGAAAAGGGCCTGGTCAGGAATCCGATTTTAGAAACGGCTTATCGGGATCTAGAAGATCTTAGGGATAAATTGCAGACCGCTCAGGAAAAAATGTTCAGATTCGGCCTTTATTTGACCGTTTACGGCAATACTCTTGAAAAGATAAAAGAAGTGGAAATAACTTTGAGGTCGATTTTGGAATCGAAATTGATTTATATCAAACCGACCCTTTATCAACAGAAAGAGGGATTCAATTCAACCTCGCCCTACGGCTTGGATCAAATCCAGGTCCATACCTCGATGAATACGGAACCCCTTTCTTCCATTTTCCCTTTTATTTCTTTTGATTTAAGTTCGAACGAAGGGATTTTATACGGCATCAACAAGCATAACAACTCTTTGATATTGTTCGACCGTTTCAGTCTGGAAAACGCCAACAGCGTGATTTTCGCCAAATCCGGCTCCGGTAAATCTTACGCGGTCAAATTGGAAATCCTGAGATATCTGATGACCGGCGTGGATGTGATAATCCTTGATCCGGAAAACGAATACAGGAATCTGGCTGATGCCACCGGCGGCTCTTTCCTTAATTTTTCCCTGTCTTCGCCCCACCACATCAACCCTTTTGATTTGCCGGTCCCCCAGGAAGACGAAAATCCGGAAGACGTCCTCCGCTCGAACATCATCAACCTGGTTGGCCTTTTGAGAATCATGCTGGGCGGTTTGACGCCGGAAGAAGACAGTATTATAGACAGGGCGCTGACCGAAACCTACGCCGCCAAAGATATTACTCTTGAGACCGATCCGGCCGACTGGCAGGAAAGAATTCCCTTGATGGAAGATTTAGAACAGATTCTCGAGGGTATGGAGGGAACGGAAGCCTTGGTCAGAAAATTAAGGAAATTCACCAAAGGAACTTTCGCCTCTTTTTTCAACCAGCAGACCAACATTTCAACCCAAAAACCCCTCGTTGTTTTCGGTATCAGGGATATGGAAGACGAATTAAGGCCGACAGCCATGTTTATTGTTATGCGTTACGTTTGGAACAAGGTCAGGTCGGAGTTGAAGAAAAGAATTTTAGTGGTTGACGAAGCCTGGTGGATGATGCGGTCTGAAGAAGGTGCTTCTTTCCTGTTCGGTATTTGCAAGAGAGGAAGAAAATACTGGCTAGGTGTGACGACCATCACCCAAGACGTCAACGATTTCATGAAATCCGATTACGGCAAGCCGATCATCACCAACTCCTCTCTGCAGTTTTTAATGAAGCAATCGCCGGCTGCCATCACCACCATTCAAAAAACTTTCAACATAACCGAAGAAGAAAAATATCTACTGCTGGAATGTGACATCGGAGAAGGAATCTTCTTTGCCGGTCAAAAACGCGTGGCCGTGAAAGTAATCGCTTCTTACGCCGAAGACCAATTCATTACCACTTCTCCGGAAGAACTTTTGAAAATAAAAAAAGCTAAAAAAGATTTAGCTTGACAGAACGTTTCGAAATCCTAAGCGAGTGCCTTAAATCAAGATTTGGGGCGTATGACTATTTTCCTCTCCGGTTCCTGGCCGATGCTCTCAGTAACGATATCCGAACGGTCGGCCAAAGCCAGATGGACGATTCTCCTTTCGTAAGGAAGCATGGCAGGCAAAATTTTCTCTTTTTTATCCAGAGCGACTTCATCGGCCGCCGCAGCTGCCATTTCCTTCAGGTATTCGCATTTTTTTTGCTTATAATTATTAATATCAAGATTAAGGTAGAAAGATCCGGAAACCAAATCCGCTTCATTAAGGGAAACCAGTTTTCTTTTCAGAATTATTTTCAACAGATGTTGGATATCAGCCAAAGTTTGGCCCCCTTCGCCGATTAAAATCTGAGGTTCCTCGGTTCTGAGATTGACGGAAACAATTCCGTCTTCTTCCCGGACTTCAATCATCTCCGCCTCAAGGGTGGATTTTTGGAAAAATTCGCTGATAATTTTTTCAATTGTTTTTATTGTTTCTGAATTAAACATTTTGTTTTGTTTTTAACGACGGTCTTAAAACTAAATATTGCTGTAGAATCGAGAAAAGGGCGATAATCAACCAGTAAAGCCCGATGGCCGACGGCAGCTTCCAAAGGATGAAAACGGTGAAAAACGGAAAAAAATAAAGCATCTGTTTCTGCATTACGTCCGCAAACTGGGATTTCTGGTCTTTGGCTCCGGCCGGTTTCTTGTTTTTGGACATCATCATTTTCGTTTGGAAAAATTGGCAGATGCCGGCCAGGAAGGCCAGAACCAAATTCGGTTCGGCCAAATTTATCAGACCGAGAAAAGTCGGGTTTATCTCTCCGGGGTTGGATACGAAACTGTAAAGATAGCTCATGGCTTCCGGCGACATGCCTCTCCAAAAAACTCTGTAAAGGGCGATTAAGATCGGCAATTGTATCAAAAGAGGGAAACAGCCTCCGAACGGATTGATTTTCTCTTTCCGGTACAAAGCCATTGTTTCCTTGGCTTGCTGTTCTTTGTCATTCTTGTATTTTTGCTGGATTTCCTGGATTCGCGGCTGTAATTCGGAAAGCGCTTTCTGAGATTTAATGGATTTCAGCATTAAAGGATAAAGAGCGATTCTAATAACAACGGTTAAAGAAATTATGGCTATACCGAAATCTTTTCCCGGGAGAAACTGATACAAAAAAACCAAAGCGTTGAACAGCGGCTGATATAAAAATACATTGAAAATCGAAATTAAAAAATCCATAATTTTGAAAATTTCCAACTAAGGCATATCTATGCCGCCTTTATTAAAAGGCTGGCATTTCAATATCCTGTGGAAACCCTTAGCCAGTCCTTCTAAAAACCCGTATTTACGGACGGCCTCGGCCGTATATTCGGAACAGCTGGGGTAAAAGCGGCAATGGCGGCCCAAAACAGGGGAAACCAGCAGTTGATATAATCTTATGATTTTTAAAATTGCTTTTGAAAACATTAAGGCAGTATATCGGCTTTCTTTAAAAGTTTTCCGACTATTTCTTTGAAATCCTCGAATTTTTCTTTTTTCTCCAGACCGGGGAGCGCGACAAACAGATTATCTGTGCCGGGTTTCAATAATTTGATTTCCAACCTGATTATTTCTCTTAATCTTCTCTTAATCTTGTTCCTGATATGGGCTTTTTTTGAAATTTTCTTTGAAACGACAAAGCCGAACCGGCTGGCGTCTAAATCGTTTTTCAATGTTTTCAAAAGTAAAGAACCTTCCTTAAAACTTTTCCCTTTCTTGAAAATTCTCTCAATATCATCCTTTTTTTGAATCCGGTTCTTTTGCGAAAGCATAAGCGCTTAAACCGCCAATTTCCATCTTTTTTTATTTCTCCGCCTGGACAAAGTCCGCTTGCCGTTGCTTGTTTTCATTCTTTTTCTGAAGCCGTGCGTTCTTTTCCTTTTTTTCGTTTTTTTGTTATAAGTGACAGACATATGCTATTTATATCAGAAAAAAATATTGCCGTCAACATTCTGTGTTTTTCACACTTTTTCCTCATTTTATCAACAAGTATGGCACTTTCCTGCTTATTTTTACTTATTTTGACATTGTGATATAATGCTTAATGCCGATCAGCGGACAATAACAGTCATATTAATCTATGGTAAAAGAAGAGCTTTGGCAGGCGGTTTTAGCCCAAATTCAATTAAATATTTCGCAAGCCAATTTTGCCACCTGGTTTAAGGATACTGGTATAACCGATTACAAAGAAGGACAGATAATCGTTTCCACCCCCAATTCTTTTGCCAAAGAATGGTTGGAAAACAAATATGGAAAAACCATTTTCAAGATTTTTTATAACCTGGATAAAGAGATAAAGGAGGTCAAATACGTTGTCGGCAAATCAGAGTTGAAAATAATCAGAAAACCGTCTGTTTCCGTTTCCGGCGCAGGACAGCTTGAATTTGAAGAGTTTAAAATCGACAAAGAAACGAATCTTAACCCCCGCTACAGCTTTGAAAATTTTATAGTGGGATCTTTTAATGAATTGGCTCATGCCGCAGGTTGGCAGGTTTCAAAAAAACCGGGCTTGGTTTACAACCCTCTTTTTATTTACGGTGGAGTGGGTTTGGGAAAAACCCATCTTCTACAATCCGTTGGTAACGCCGTAATTAAGAATTTTTCGCAGAAAAAAGTAAAATATATTCCGTCTGAAAAATTCACCACCGGCGTGGTTTCGTCAATAAAAAACCATGAGATCGAACGGTTTAAAAACGCCTATAAAGCCATCGATGTTTTAATTTTAGACGACGTCCAATTTTTGGCCGGCAAAGAAAAAACCCAAGAAGAATTTTTCCATATTTTCAACGCTTTGTATGAAGAAAACAAACAAATAATCATTTCTTCGGACCGTCCGCCGAAAGCCATTCCGGCCCTGACCGAAAGATTAAGGTCACGTTTTGAAGGGGGGATGATCGGCGACATCAGCTATCCCGATTATGAAACAAGAATAGCCATTCTTAAAACCAAAATTCAGGAAAAAGGAATAAATTTCTCGGACGAAGTTTTGGATTATATCGCGGTCAATATTCAAAAAAATATAAGGGAGCTTGAGGGAGCGTTAAACAGGTTAATCACTTATGAGAAAATAAACAATCAGCCGCCCGATTTGGAAATAGCCAAATCCCTGTTAAAAACGCTGTTTCTTTCCCCAAATAAAGTGGCCAATTATAAAAAAATAATTCAGGCGGTATCCGAATTTTACGATTTAAAAGAAAAAGACATGTTTTCAATTTCAAGAAAAAAAGAAGTGGTCAAACCGCGCCAAATAGCTATGTTTTTATTAAGGGAATTATTAAAAAGTTCCTATCCTTTTATAGGTAAAAAATTCAATGGGAAAGACCATACCACCGTCATTCATTCTTGTGAAAAAATCATCAAAGAATTGAAAAACAACGAAAATCTTAATGATGAAATTGACTTGATAAAACAACGTATTTTCAGTGCTTAATTTGTATTTTAAAATAAAAAAATTATCAAGAAACCGGGGATAAAAATAAGATTTCCCGTGGGAAAATTGTGGATAAACAGAGATATTAAAAAAATCCACAGGAAATCAAACTTCTTTTAGTATATTTTTGAACTTTTTAAAATATATTCAAAAACGGTTTAAATAAAAATTATCAACACCACTAATAATCAACAATAAATTTATAATTTATTTATTAGATTAATAAACAATGAAGATTACAATTTTAAAAGATAAATTCAAAGAAGGTATTAATATAATTGAAAAAATTTCGGCCAAATCCATAAATTTGCCGATTTTGAATAATGTTTTAATTTCGGTGGAAAAAAACTTTTTAAATTTAATCGCTACTGATTTGGAAGTGGGATTAAAATGGTGGGCCTTGGTTAAGACGGAAAAAGAAGGAAAAATCGCGGTTTCTTCAAAAATATTATCCAGTTTCATTAATTTTTTACCAAATAAATCGGTAAATTTGGAATTAAAAGATCTTAATCTGAATATTGAATGCGAAAATCACCACACAATAATAAAAGGCGTTAATCCGGAAGATTTTCCTCTTATACCTCAAATTTCCAATGAAGAAAAAATTGAAGTTCAAATCAAGCCTTTTTGTAAAGGTTTGAGTAGTGTGGCGGATATTGCCAGTCTTTCTTCGACTAAACCGGAAATTTCCGGAATATATTTTCTTTTCCAAAAAGATTTAATAACAATGGCGGCTACCGACAGCTTCCGTTTGGCAGAAAAGAAAATTTATTTAAATAGCAATATTTCCAAAGATTATTCTTTAATCCTGCCTCAGAAAGCAGCTAAGGAAATTATCAATATTTTCGGCGAGAAGGAAGGAATTTTGACGATCTATTTTTCTCCGAATCAAATTTTGTTTGAAACTTCTTTTGCTGAAATTCCCCATCCTCAAATTCAATTTATTTCGAGGTTGATCGAAGGGGATTACCCTAATTATCAGGAAATTATCCCTAAAAAACACGAAACCCGTCTTGTTTTTCCTCTTGAAGAATTTATTAACCAAATCAAGTTAGCCTCGCTTTTCAGCGGAAAGATTAATGAAATTAAATTGAAGATCGATTCTTCTAAAAACAGAATTAATTTTTTCAGCCAGAATTCTGAGGTCGGGGAATATCAAAGTTTTATAAACGGCAAGGTTGAAGGAAAATCCTGCGAGATTTCTTTTAACTACCGGTTTCTGTTGGACGGCCTGTTAAATATCAGTTCTCTACCTCAAAAAAAACCGGAAGCGGTTTTGCAGCTGTCCGGTTCGGAAAAGCCGGGTGTTTTAAAACTGAAAGACGAAGAAAATTATCTTTATTTGGTGATGCCTATTAAAAATAGTTAATAAGTCGGAAAGAGCGCCGGGGATTCTTTTATTTCAAAAATTCGGCGAGAAAACTATGAAAAATAGGTCCGGCAACCGTGGCTGCCGGCTGGCTCTTCGTCATCGACATATTGTTATTATTACCGACCCAAACCCCCACTACTATTGAAGAGGTATAGCCTATTGTCCAGGCATCTCTGAAATTATCGGTTGTCCCAGTTTTCGCCGCCACTTTGTAGCCGTCAAAATACAAATGAGATCTCGGTCCGAACATAGGCGTTCTGGCTTCATTATCCGATAGAATATCAGTGATAAGTCGGGCTATTTCTTCAGATAAAACCCTTTTTGAGGTTTTTTTATTTTCTTCGATAATGTTTCCTTCGTAATCTTCGATTTTTAAAATTGAAACCGGTGGGACAGTCAGGCCATTAGTGGCGAAAACTCCGTAAGCCGACGTCATATCAAGAAGCTTCACTTCTCCTCCTCCTAAAACAATGGACGGCCCGTAAGAAGAAATCGGCCTGTTCAGAGTAGTTATGCCGAGTTTTTTCGCTGTTTCAATACTTTTTTCCAAACCCTTAAGAAAAATGTTTTCCAGACCGAGGAAATTATTGATTTCCAAACTTTCCATTTTATCATCCGAACCGGCCAAGAAAAGAACTTTTATTGATGGTATGTTCAGCGATTGGGCCAAACTTTGCCGCAGGCTGACTAAACCCCGGAACATTCCGTCGTAGTTTTGGGGAGAATATTTCTTATTGCCCCAGATTCCGAAGTTGGTTTCTTCATCGCTTACTTTCATTTCGTCGTTATAACCCTTTTCAAAAGCAGTGGTATAGACGAAAGGTTTGAAGGCCGAACCCGGCTGGCGTTCTCCCTGCGTGGCAATATTGAATTTCGGGTCGAATAAGCATTTTTCTCTCGAATTTTCGCACCCTTCGGGATAGGAACTGGTGGCGTACCAGTCGGCTGAACCGACCATAGCTAAAATTTCGCCGGTTTGGGGATTAATCGCCGTCAGAGCGGCATTATAAGCGTTATACATTTTATTCCTTTCAACGCCTTCTTTTATCAGTTTTTCAGCCAGTTCTTGCATAGGCCAGTCCAAAGAGGTGTAGATTTTTATTCCGTTCTCTTTCAAATATTCCAGGTCTTGGCCGTACTTAGGTTTAAGATAATTTTCGATTATATATAGCACGAAATGAGGAGCTTTAATCCCCGTGGGATTTTTAAAGTCGATTATTTCCTCTTTGGCTTTTTTCGCTTCTTCTTCCGTTAAATATCCTTCCCCAGTCATTCTTTCCAAAACGTAATCTTTCCTTGTTAAAAGTTTTTCTTTGTTTTCTCCGTAGGGAGAAAAATAAGAAGGCAATTGGATAAGAGCCGCCAAAACTGCCGATTCTGCCGTGCTGATTTCCGAAACAGTTTTGCCGAAATAAATCTGGCTGGCTGATTCCACGCCGTAAGCGTTCTGACCGAAAGGAATTTGGTTCAGATACCATTCCAGAATTTGTTCTTTTGAATAACGCCTGTCCAATTCCAAAGCCAGAATTATTTCCCTTACTTTGCGTTTTATCGTTTTTTCCGGAGTGAAAAAAGTGGACCTTATCAGCTGTTGAGGGATAGTCGACCCTCCGGCGAACGGCTGGCCGATTTTCAGATTAATCAATACGGATCTTAATATTCCTTCGAAATCAATGCCGAAATGATTGTAAAAATTGGCGTCTTCAGTGGCGATTACCGCGTTTTTCAAATAGTCCGGAATCGCCTCCAAAGAGACAATGGTTCTTTTTTCTTCGTTGTATATCTCATAAAGCAGGGTTTGGCCGGTGCGGTCGTAGATTTTGGTCGACTGGGCGAAATGTTTTTCCGTGAAAATTTCCGGCCTGGGCAGATCTTTGGCGTAAAAAACAAAAGCGAGCAGAATAAGAAAAAACGCCAGCAGACAGCCGGCAAAGAGCAGCTTTAGAATCGAAAAAAATAAAACTTTTTGCCTGTTTTTCCGATAGGTTTTGCGGTATATTTTTCTTTCGGGCATGTTCTAATTTTACCCCGTCGGAAGGCAATTTTCAACCTGGCTGCCAGAGTAGCGTTTTTTATTAAGTTTTGTTATGATGGGATTATGAAAATAATCACTGATTCCCGAAAAATCGAAGATTTGCTCACTAGAAACGTGGAAAAGATTATCGAAAAGGAAAGCCTGCTTAAAAAATTGAAATCAGGCAGGAAACTTCGCATAAAACACGGTGTTGATCCGACTGGTCCCAAAATCCACATCGGCCGGGCGGTTCAATTCAGAAAGCTTAAAAAATTTCAGGAATTGGGCCATCAGATTGTTTTGATTATCGGCGATTTCACGGCTCAAATCGGAGATGCTTCAGATAAACAGGCTATGAGAAAACCTTTGTCCGCCAAAGAGATCAAAGAGAATATGAAAGATTATAAAAAACAGATCGCTAAGATCCTGGACATGGAAAAAGTTGAAATCCGTTATAACAGCCAATGGTTGGATAAATTGACTATAAAAGAGCTGCTTTCTTTGGCTATGTGTTGGACTTGTCAGCAGATGATTCAAAGAAGAAATTTCAAAGAAAGATGGGAACAGGGTAAGCCGATCGGCATCCATGAATTGACTTACCCTTTGTTCCAGGGATACGATTCTCTGATGGTAAAAGCAGATGTGGAAATCGGCGGTTACGACCAGCTGTTTAACCTGAAGGTAGGCCGGGAAATCCAAAAGACGTCCGGTCAGACGCCCCAGGACATCATGACTCTGAAAATGCTTTCGGGCTTGGACGGAAGAAAAATGTCAACCAGCTGGGGGAATGTAGTGACGGTTGTCGATAAACCCGAGGATATGTACGGAAAGATCATGTCGATGAGAGACGGGCTAATACCGGAATATTTCGAACTCTGTACAGATATTTCTTTATTGGAGACGGAAAAAATAAAAAAAGACTTGGAGCTTGGGAAAATAAATCCTCGCGATCTTAAAACGAAATTGGCCCAAGAAATCGTCGGCCTTTACCACGGGAGTAAATCAGCTGAGAGGGCGGCCGAGGAGTTCGACAAGGTTTTCAAAGAAAAAAAACCGCCTTCGAAAATGCCGGTAATTAAAATAAGAGAAAAATCCCTGAATATTCTGGATTTGCTGGTTAAAACGAAATTGGCCGATTCTAAAGCAGAAGCTAAAAGGTTAATTTTACAGAAAGGCGTTAAAATTGGAGAAGAAATCCAGAATGACTGGAAGAAAACAATCGGAATTAAAAAAGAACTGGTAATCAGGGTGGGAAAAAGAAGGTTCGCGAAAATAATTTAAAAATCCCCCGCTGAAACGGGGGATTTTTTTATTCTGCCGGAGTTTCTTCTTTCGAAGTTTCTTCGGCTGGAGTCTCTGCCGGAGTTTCGGCTGGAGTCTCTGCCGGAGTTTCCTCTTGATTAACAAAAGGGGTTAAAATTTCATTTTTAATCATGTTAATTTAGGCCTTTTTGCGTTAATTATTAATTGATTTGCTCCGTTTTTAAGACGGAGCTTATTCATCGTCGACTTTAAGGTTCGACCTTTTCCGAACGAGCGGAACGAATTGCCGTTCGGATGGTTCTATTCAAATTATATTCGCCAAGAAAATTTTGTCAAGTTTCTAATTTCAGATCCGGCTTATTTTCCGTTGATTTTTTCTTTTTTAAACTGTTTTTTCATTCCGTTCCAGGCCCAGATTTCAACCGTCATTTCAACCTTATTTTCTTTAAGAAAGCCGGTTATTTTTCTTCTTCTGGCCGAAAGGTTAGATAGAGTGGTCAGTTGGATGTTTTTCTTCTTTTTCCCTTTAAGGGCCAATAAATCTATTATTCCAAAAACATCCGTTTGCTTGAATTTAACTTTGGGCGCAAACCAGGTTATCCAGCCGTCAGCTTGGAGTTTACCGATCGCTTTTTTTCTGATTTCGGCTTCTTTGGCCATGCGAATATAAAGATGTTTCCGTTTATAAATCGATATTGTAATAAACTTCTTGGACGGAATCGTTCTCATCCAGAGCGTCGAACAGTTTTTGGCAGGTTTCTTTGGTTTTTTCGTCAGCAGGAACCGTTTCTTTGGTCACCCAGTCGGATGAAGCGGAATCAATTTTAATATTTTTCGCTTCCAAGTTTTTTTTGACTTCTTCTAGTAATTCGGGCGCCGTATAAATATTCAGAACGTTTTCTTCCCAATAGATGTCATCGGCGCCTGCTTCAATGGCTGCCATGGCTGATTTTTCTTTATCTTGCAAATCTTCAACAGTCGTGGTTATTACCCCCTTTTTCTCAAAAAGCCACTTTACAGAACCTTCTCTGGCTAATTTTCCGTCGTATTGGTTTAAAATCTGTTTGATTTCACTTAAAGTCCGGTTTTTATTGTCGGTGATGCCGGTGATAATCATGGCAATGCCGCCCGGTCCGTAAGCTTCATAGGCGATCTCGATCAAATTTTCGCTTTCCGTTCCGCCGCCGCCCCGTTTTATGGCCCGTTCAATATTGCCCCCCGGCATATTCCATTTTTTGGCTTTTTCCAAAACTAGGCGCAATTTGGCGTTGATATTCGGGTCGATTCCTTCTTTGGCGGCAAGCGAAATTTCCTGGGAAAGCTTGGAGAAAATCTGCCCCCGCTTTTTGTCCGTAATCGCTTTGTCGTGTTTTATTTTTTTGGCGTGGGAATGTCCTGACATATGTTTGTATTTTAGCTGATTTTTTCAATTGGTCAAATTTTTTTTAATTTTCCTTTTAAGAACCAAAATTGAGATACCCGAGGAAACCGCCAAAACAGAGGCAATCGACAGGGGAGAGAAAGGCTTAGGAAAGTTCTCATTTCGAATATCATAAATCATGAGCGGTTCATCAATCAGCACCTCTTCAGATTTTTCCAAGGGAACGGCTTTTTTGTCTTTTTTTTCGGTTCCAGAAATCGGAACTGGCATAATATTGGCGGAACCGGGAGTTAAGCCGGAACTCCAGAACCAACCGGCTTCCTGATAATTATACGATTGCCCCCGCGGCGCTTTTTCATAAGAGATCGAATCAATAATTCTCCCGTCTGGTTCGATTAGATTCAAACCGTCGCCGTCATTGTTTAAAATGATTTTACTTTCAGGCCGGCCAAGAACCAGAAATCCTTGAGCTGAAATTTTTGTTTCCTCTGGAAAGGTGTAAGTGGTGGTTTGGCCGGCAATGTCGGTTATCTGCCATTTAAAAAGGTCGACTTCGAAATCATCCTGATTGAAAATTTCAATCCATTCTTCGGTTTCGTCAAACCCTTCAGGAGAAGGGAGGATTTCGTTAATCCTTATGGCAGCCGTAGGATAAATTTGTTCTTCTCCAATTTTTTCGCTGTCAGGTCCAATTGGCTGTTCCTGCTCTGATTCCGGCAACTGAGAAGCGACCCAGGCTAGTCCTTGTTTTTTAATATCCAGCAGCCTTGCTTCGCCTATGCCTTTTATTCCGGTGAGTTCATCCAGGGAAGAGAACGGCCTTAAGAAAATCAATTCTCCGGCCCTGGTTTCTCCTATATGAATGATTTTAACCAATTTTTCCAAAGGGGCCGTGTTAACGTCTATTTTTTCCGCAGCTGCTGTTCCGGCCCAAATATAAAGAAGAGACAAAAAAACGGCAATTTGCAGCCTTTTTAGCGGATGACTGGCCCGGGGGCTTGACAAAACTGACATAATCTGTTAGAATCTTCTTATTAGGAAATAGCCCTCGGGCTGGGGGATGGAATCTTTTCTTGATGGATAGTTCGGTTTTTCACTGAACTTCTCCTCATTAAGATTTTAAGCTTTAGTCCCTAGTACTCTAGTCCCCCCAGCCCCAGGGCTGTTTTTTATTCTCCGGTCGCTCTTTCGATTTCTTCTATGGTGGTAACGCCTTCCAAAACCTTGATCAAGCCGTCTTGATGCATTAAAACCATGCCGTTTTTTATGGCCGATTCCCTTATATCCACAATGGAAGGCGAGGTTAAAATGAATTTTTCCATTTTATCGTCGATCAAGAATGTTTCATAAATGCCAATTCTGCCGCGGTAACCGGTAGAGTTGCAGTTTTTACAGCCGACAGCTTGGGGAATTTTCAATTTCGGGTCGGAGAGAGAAGAAGGCAGGATTTCTTTTGGCACTCCTTTTAAACCTTCTCTGATTTTTGCCAGTTCCGGCGCCGGCGCCTGAACGAATTTGACGCATTCTTTGCAAATCTTTCTCGGCAAACGCTGGGCAATGACTATATTGATGGCCGGAGCAATGGTAATGGGGCGGATGCCCAGATCAATCAATCTGGCTACGGCGCCGGCCGCATCGTTGGTGTGCAGGGTCGAAAAAACCAAATGGCCGGTCAAGGCCGCCTGGCAGGCGATTTCAGCTGTTTCCAAATCCCTAATTTCACCTATTAAAATTACATCTGGGTCCTGACGCATAATCGATCTAAGTCCGCTGGCGAAAGTGTAATCTTTTTTCGGGTCAACTTGGGTCTGGGAAAGGCCCTGAAGATGGTATTCCACCGGGTCTTCGATGGTGATGATTTTTATTTCCGGCTTGTTGATTTTTTTCAAGATGGCGTAAAGGGTGGTGGTTTTTCCCGAACCAGTGGGTCCGGTGACGATAATCATGCCATTCGGTCTTTTGATTTCTTTTTCAAAAATACCGAGCAAATCGGACCTCAAGCCCAAATCCTTGATCTCAATTAAATTTTTAGGATTCAAAAGCCTTAGGACGATCGCTTCTCCGTACTCTGCCGGCAAAGCGGAAGTCCTGATTTCAATTGGTGAACTGTCTATTAAAACGGAAAAACGGCCATCTTGGGGCCGGTCAGCAACGTTTAATTTAAGTCCGGAAAGGAGCTTGATTCTGGAAAGCAGAGTTCCGTATGTTTTTTGCTGGTAAGTGATGACATCCAACAGAATCCCGTCGATTCTCAGCCGTAGCCTGGTTATTTTCTCTTCCGGTTCGATATGGATGTCGGAAGCATCCAGAGTAATCGCTCCGCCGACAATTATTTCCAAAATCTCGGTGGCGCTTTTATCCAATGCTTTTTGAATTTCTTTTTTTAAATCGAAAATGTTTTTTATCTTTTTCTGGAAGAGATCGAATTTTTCCTGAGGTATGGTTATTTGGCCGACGATTTTTTTTGAAATTTCCGCCATAAAAAGTTAAAATTAAAAAAGCATTCGTTTGTTTCAATTTATCATTTTTACTCAAAAAGTCAAACACCCGAGCCGCAGTGAAGGTAAAAATGAAGGCAAACTTTGAAAAAGGCAAATTTCATCGCCACCGTTAGAAATTTAATGAAAAAAGAATATTTCACTACCAGCCCTTCCCAAACTAAAAAATTGGGAGAGATTTTAGCCAAAGATATTTTAAGAACTCAACTTAAAAAAAGAGCCCCAAAGGGCCCCCTACTTCAGAAGAGGGGGCCAACGGGACAAGCTTTTGTTATCGGTTTGTTGGGCGATTTGGGAGGGGGTAAAACCACTTTTTTACAGGGTTTTGCCAAAGGTCTGGGAATCAAGGAAAAAATAACCAGCCCGACTTTCGTTATTATGAAGAAATTCGGGATAAAGAATCCGAATTTCAAAATTTTCTGCCATATCGACTGCTACCGGACGAAAAAAGCGGCCGAGATTTCGGATTTGGGCTTTAAAGAAATCATTTCGTCGAACCGGAATATCGTGGCCGTCGAATGGGCGGACAAAATTAAGAAAATATTGCCTGATGATGCCGCGATATTGAAGTTTGAGTTCATTAATGAAAAAACAAGGAAAATTATCGCCGATTTTTAAAGAGTCAAAGAGATAAATCTCTTTTCGATCTTCGCTCGGCTTCGCCTTATTCGGTGGACGAAGTTTGTATTTTATGTAATAGGGGCGTAAAATTGATAAAATGGAAAATAAGAAAAAAATTTTGCTTATTATCGACAGTAATTCGATAATTCATCGGGCTTTTCACGCTTTGCCTCCCCTGTCGACAAATAAAGGGGAATTGGTCAATGCCGTTTACGGGTTTTTACTGGTTTTTTTAAAAGCCATAAAAGATTTCCGGCCGGATTTTATCGCGGCCGCTTTTGATTTTCCGGCTTTGACTTTCAGACATAAGGAATATAAAGAATATAAAGCCAAAAGGCCTAAAACGCCGGAGGACTTATCCGAACAAATTCCCAAAGTGAAAGAAATTTTAAAAGCCTTTAAAGTGCCGGTTTTTGAGAAACAAGGATTCGAAGCAGACGACATTATCGGAACGATTGCCGGAAAAGCCGGAATTTCGTCGGGGCGGATTGAAACGATTATTTTGAGTGGTGATTCGGATGTTTTCCAACTGGTTGATTCTCGGACGAAAGTTTATTTTTTAAAAAAAGGAGTGAAAGACATTGTTCTATACGATGAAAAGCTGACTGAAGAAAAATTCCAAGGCCTGGTTCCCGAACAGATTTTGGATTTCAAGGCGCTGAGGGGAGACCCTTCCGATAATATTCCCGGAGTCAGGGGAATTGGCGGGAAAACCGCCCTCGAACTTCTCCGGCGATTCGGCAATTTGGAAAACATATATAAAGAAATCGAAGAAGATAAATCTTCTTCTCTTTCTCGGGAGGTAGAGGAAAATTCCGAGGAAACGGAAAATCTCCGGCCAAAATTGAAAGAAACTCTCCGGCAAGGCAAAGAACAGGCCTTTCTAAGCAGGCGGCTGGCCGTTATCAGAAAAGACGTTGAAGTTGATTTTGATTTTGACGAATATTGCTGGCTGGAATACGACGAAAAAGAAGTTTTGGAAATTTTCAAAAAATGGGGATTCAACAGCTTGGCTTCAAGATTATTAAAGAATGGACGGCTCGGCCAAGAAGAAAAAGCGGATACTGGACAAAAAACAATACAAAAAAAAATGAAGTTGTGGTAAAATAAAAAAAGAATAAAGGTCGAACATCAATAATTAATTCAAAAAAATTATTATGGATAAAAAAATTTACGCCATAGGAATGACTGTAGTCTTGGTGATTTCGGTAGTAGCTTTATATTTAGCTGTTAGCGGCCCCCAAAAATTGGGGATATCTTTCCAAGAAATGATTCAAAGAATAGGTAATGAGATACAAGTCTTAAACAACAAATCGACCCCTTATATTTATACGGGGAATCCGGTTGGTTATGTAATTGAATTCGAAAACGGGGCTAAATTTTATTTTGCCGGAGACACTGCTTTAACTTACGATATGAAGTTTGTGGCCGGAGATTATTACAAAGCTGATGTTGCTTTCTTGCCTATTGGAGATGTTTATACTATGGGTGTTGACAGCGCCGCTTTTGCAGCCTCCGTGATAAATCCGGAAGGGCTTGATTATGTGGTTCCTATTCATTACGGCAAAACCAGTTGTCCTATGGTAAACGCAGATATAAACGAGTTTTCTGCCGCTTTGGATAAATATAGTGTAAAAGCTCAGCCATTAATCTTTGAAGTAGGAGAAGAAAAAGAGATAATGGGAGTAAAGGTTTTATTCCTCGGCGGAAGCAGCTGGTTCTTTGTCAGTCCCACCGGAGCGAGGTTCTTCATTGATCCATCAATGCAATTTAACCTTTCCCTTCTTGATAAGCACAGAGATTTGACTCAGTTTGAACGCGTTGATTTGATACTCTTGACTCACGCTCATTTCGACCATATGTCCGTGGATGATATGCAAAAATGGAGTAAAGCTTATGACCCAATAATAGTCGCACCGTATGAATTTGGAATTTGGCTGTCAGCTTATATAGAATCTCCCGTTCTTTCCATAAATGCCGGAGGTACTATGACTGAAAGGGAGTGGGGTTTAACCAGTTTTGACCCGAAGAGATATGAAAGGATAAAGAATATGAAAATCCATTTGGTTCATGCCTTACACAGTTCCGTGGCGACTCCTGCCGGAGTAAGCGCTTCTGCAGCCGACCAGTATATATTGAAATAAAAGAGATTTCAGCCCCCGCCCGTAAGAGCGGGGGCTGAATCGGATATTTTTAAATCCCGACCGGGAAAAAGTATGAAAAAAAGATACTCGCTATATAGTGTTGTTTTAGGTATATTTTTGGTGTTGGTGGTGGGAATTTCCATTTCCATTTATTTTTCCGTAAGTCACCAGCGGGAAAGTTTGATTAAAACGTCTATTGAGGAAAAGGTGGCTTTGGCTTCAAGTATAAACGAAATAATTTTCTCGCCGACTTTACTTCTCCTTTCTCGTTTCGCTTTAACTTCTGGAGTAAAGCAGGAAGTTTTTATCACGGAAATAGCTAAAACCAGAGATATCCGTTATATCAGAATAGTCGACATGAACGGAACTATTCAACAGAGCAGCCTAGAGGAAAAAGTGTCGGGAGTCGTTGAAGATCCGGATATTATTGAAGCAATTACTGCCAAAAAAGCAATAGTTAAAGATGAAGTTTTTGAGGGAGAGAAAATAAAAACTATTATCTATCCTGCTTACCAGAACAATACTATTTGGATAGGATTTTCTTTGGCTAATGTTGAAAATATAATTCAAGGCATGATCCTTCGCGAATTGGCGATTTTGAGCATATTGATATTGGTCATTTTCTTTATTTTTCTGGTATTGCGCAACGCCATCATCAATCCTCTGAAAAAGATAACTTTGGCTTGCGAAGGAATCAGAAGAGACAATTTGGATGTAAAAATTGACATCAAATCCAAAAACGAAATCGGCGAACTGACCGATACTTTCAATAAAATGCTTGGAGATTTGAAGGCGTCCAAATCCCATTTGGAAGAGTCAAAAAACGTTTTGGAAATAAAAGTGGCTGCCAGAACCAGGGAATTGAAGGGATTGAACGTGAATTTGGAAGAGAGAGTCGGGGAGAGGACGAAACAGCTTAAGGAGAGAGTCGACGAACTGGAAGCTTTTCACCGGGTGACCGTAGGCCGGGAAACGAAAATGATGGAACTGAAAAAAGAAATTAAAGAACTGGAACAAAAGCTGAAAGAGCGGGAAAATGAAAAATGATTAAACCCGTTTATTATAATATTTTCTGTTCTTCAATGATTGTTTTGGTTTCTCTTTATACCAGTCTGTATATTCTCTGGAAAAAGAGAAAAAATAAAGAAGCAATTTCTTTTGCTCTTATTTGGCTTTCTACGTCTTTTTTCTGGTTTTGTATCGTAGTTTATACTTTATCTCTGCCGATTATAAATAAATTTCCCATTAAGGGTGGTCAGATATTTATTACTACTACTTTTTTTGCCGTAGTTTACCACTTTTCCCATAAAATCTGGCCAAATAAAAAAATAAGCAAATGGACAATTTTCAGCATAGCTTTTTTAGGCATTTTTTACATATTTTTACTCATTATTTATCCTATGCCGGAGCCAATAATAACCGATTGGGGTGTAGCTTTTGTTCCTCCTCAGCTGATGAAGTATAATTTTTTCGCCATTATTTTCATAATTATAGGTTTGATGGTTTATGACCTGTCAAAAAGAATAATTTTTTGGATTAAAAACAAAAAAATAACGGATATCGGACGATTCTTCGCCAGTTTTTCCGTTTTTTTATATATCTCCGCCGCTTTTTTCGACGAATGGGCGATTCACTACGGCGGCCTTCAATTGTTTTTGATCAGGATAATTGAAATGTTCGCCGTGCTTATAGCTTATCTTTGTTATAGCGGAGAATCTTTGGAAAATTCTTTTTTAAAGCAGGAATCTTAAAATGAGAATAGGCATTCTGAACAAAATCGTTCTTATTTTACTGGTAATCGGTTTATTTCCTATAACCGTTTTTACTTTTTTAACCATAGACAGCTACCAAGGACTGATTGAAAAATATACTCCCTATCTTGAAGCTGAAAATCCGGAATTAATTTCCGAGACGAATCTCAGTTATCAAAACGTAAAAAATCAAACTTTCCTGATTTTTTTGTTGATTGTCACTTTTATCATCTTCTTCAGCGTTTTACTCAGTCAGAAAATAACTTATCCCATTAAGAAGTTAATCATAGGAACGAGGGAATTGGGAAACGGCAACTTGGCCGTCAGGATTGACATCAAGACCAGTGATGAGTTTGAAATTCTAGCCGATTCTTTTAATAAGATGGCGGCTGATTTGGAAGAAAGTTATTCTTTGATTGAGGAAGAAAAACAGAGTTTGGAAATAAAAGTGGCTGCTAGAACCAGGGAATTGAAGGAATTGAACGTGAATTTGGAAGAGAGAGTCGGGGAAAGGACGAAACAGCTCCAAGACAGGGTTGACGAACTGGAAAGACTGCATAAATTGATTGTCGGACGTGAATTGAAAATGGCGGAGCTTAAAAAAGAAATAGAGAAATTCAAGAACGGCGGCGAGAACGTTTTAGAGTCACAATGAGTTAAAGGTCGTTAATTTAATCCAATAATTTAATTATATTTGCGAAAATGGAACTCGATAATTTATTTAAAAAATCCGGACAAGTAAGAGGCGTGGTTTTCAATACCGACGCCGAATATATCTTGGGCAAAAAAGGGGAAGAGGGTTTGAAAAAGGTGGAAGAGAAAACCAAAGAATGGGGCCGGCCGATTGAATATAAAAAAATCAGGAATATGGAATGGTATCCGGTGGGATTGAGAGTCGTTTCTCTGCTGGCCGTCCAAGAAGCGTTCGGCTGGCAGAATAACGAAATAGAAGATATGGGCTATTCCGCTCCTTCCCATTCCTTCATAGTCAAATTGCTGATGAAATATTTTTTGACTCTCAAACAAACATACGAAAGGAGCCCCAGCTATTGGACCAAGCATTACGATGTCGGGGAACTGAAAGTCCCCGAATACAACGAAGAAAAGAAACATTTGGTTCTGCATCTCTCAAATTTTGAAATCCATCCGATTCTTTGCCTTTATTATCTCGGTTATTTCCGTAAAATCGCCGAACTCGGCGCCCAGCAGAAAATAATTGGCATCGAAGAAACCAGATGTTCCTTTAAAGGCGATTCTTATCACGAGTACGTCATAAAATGGAAATAGAAAATAAGACAAAAGACATTTCATTGGAAAAAGAGATAGAGAGAACCAAGCGGATCAAAGGTAACGGTATCGGTGCGGCGGTATTGAGCCATCTCCATTTTATTCGGGATAAAAAAGGAGAAGAAGGAGTAAAAAAGGTACAGGCAAGATTGAGAGAATTGGGCTACAACATCGATTTCAACGAAATTAAAGCCATGGAAACAGTGCCTCTTAGTTTTTCGTATTTGGTCGTTTTGGCGGCCAAAGAAATCTTCGGCTGGCAAGACAAAGATATTTTTGAAATGGGCAACAACGCTCCCAAATATTCTTTCGTTATCAAAATGATAATGAAATATTTAGTTTCTATGAAGAAAATGTTCCAAGAAAGTTCACTGACTTGGGAAAAGCATTATAACGTGGGAAAACTGGAATCTTACAAACTTAATGAAAGGGAAAAATACATGATACTTCGTCTGAAGCACGACTGCCCTCCGACCATCTGTACTTTTTACCGCGGCTATTTTTTAAGAATCGTTCAATATGTCGTCAAAAGCGGAAAAACCGTTATAAAAGAAACCAAATGTTCCAACAGGGGCGACGCTTACCATGAATTTTTAATAGAGTGGAAATAAACGGACAGATATGGTCGAGAAAAGATCAATTAAAGAAGAACTTGAGAAAACCAGAGAAGATTTGGCGGATTTGGAAATGTATATCGAAGAGTTTTCCACTTTTCTGCCTTTGCCGATTTGTTCGATTAATCCGGTGGAAAGGATTATCGACGTCAATAAATCCTTCGAAGAAATAACTCGTTACAAATCTATTGAGATAGTTGGAGAATCGCTAAAGAGTATTTTTTCGGAAGATAAAAAAACCGAGGAGATCTTAGCCGAAGCCAAATCGAAAGAACAGGTTATTACGGACGAATTAATCTTGGTTTCGAAAGAAAAAAAAGAAATTCCGGTCAGGGTTTCAATTTCCATAAGGCAGGACGAGTCCGGCACTTTTCTCGGCTATTTCATCAGTTTGACCGATATCACCGAAATAAAAAAATTCCAGGAAAAGCTTGAAGAAGAAGTCAAAATAAGAACGAAAGAACTGGAGGGCTCGAGAAAATCCTTAATAAACATCTTGGAAGATGTTGAAGAAGCGAGGAAAAAAGCGGAACAAGAAAGGGACAAAACTTTGACGGTTATCAATAATTTTACCGACGGGCTTTTGGTTTTTGATAAAAAAAACAGGCTCTTATTGTCCAATCCTCAGGCGGAAGATTTTTTGAAAGTCGAAGACAAAGAAATTGAAGGGAAACTGATTTCGGAACTGGCGAAAAAACCGGGTATCAAGCCTTTAATAGATTTATTGGGGGGAGAAATCAAAGACGTTTTTAGGGAAGAGGCGTTGATCGGAGAAAATTTGGTCTTGGAGGTGTCTACCGTACCCATCTTAAGCGGCCAGGAAGAATTGGGAAATTTGGTTGTTTTACACGATATCACCAGAGAGAAAATGGTTGAAAGGATAAAAACCGAATTCGTCTCTCTGGCCGCCCACCAACTAAGAACGCCGCTTTCAGCCATCAAATGGACTCTCGGCATGTTTTTAGACGGCGATTTGGGAAAAATTACCAAAGAACAGACGGAATTCCTCGGGAAAAGCTATCGGGCCAATGAAAGAATGATTAGCCTGATCAACGAGCTTTTGGATATCACCAAAATAGAAGAAGGCAGATATCTTTACAAGCCGGTCCTTTCCGATCTTGAAAACGTGGTTCATTTCGTACTCGATTCCTACCAGGAAGAGATCGCCAGGAAAAAAATATCTTTGGATTATAAAAAACCGCAGGCCGGATTGCCGAAGATAGCTTTGGATGTCGAAAAGATGAGATTGGTTATCCAGAATCTTCTCGACAACGCCATTAAGTACACTTTTCTCGGCGGCAAGATAACGGTTTTACTGGAATACGATAAAAACAAGGAAGAAATAAAATTTTCCATAAGAGATTCGGGCGTGGGAATTCCTCAGAACCAGCGTTTCAGGGTTTTCAGCAAATTCTTCCGGGGAGCCAACGTGGTCAGAATGGAAACCGAGGGTTCTGGTTTGGGCCTTTTTATCAGCAAAAACATAGTCGAAGCCCATAACGGAAAAATTTGGTTCGAGTCAGAAGAGGGAAAGGGCACTGTTTTTTATATTGTTCTGCCCACCGGAGAAGAAAACAAGAAACTGCTGAAAGAATTTTAAGAAGGTTTCATTTTCTTTTCTTTTTATTTTTTGATATACTGACTAGGGAATCGCCTTGACCTCCACTTGTCGGATTAAATTTGCTATAATAAATAACGTAATAGGCCAGTATTTCCAGGAGAAGTGTCGAACGGGTTTTTCGAAAAAACCGGAAAGTCCGAAGGAACTGGCTAAGGATAATCTAATTAAAAATAATTTCAATCATCAAAAATATGCCTAAAAAAATTATCATAATAGAAGACGAAGAGATTATGATTAATCTTCTCCAAAAAAAGCTGAGCCAGAACGGCTATGACGTTTCGATTGCCCGGGACGGTCGGGAAGGATTGGATTTAATGAGAAAAATAATGCCCGATCTCGTGCTTTTGGACATCATTATGCCCAAGATAGGAGGGTTTGAAGTGATGGATGAAATGCGGCAAGATGAAAAACTGAAAGAGATCCCGATAATCATCGTTTCCAACTCCGGTCAACCGGTGGAAATCGACAAAGCCAAAGAATTGGGAGCCAAAGATTGGCTGATTAAAACAGAATTCGACCCTCAGGAAGTAATCGATAAAGTAAAAAAACAAATCGGTTAATCATATGAAAAAAATTTTAATGGCGATAATTTCTCGCCTTACTCAAAATTATCTTAATTAAAACTTTTTATGAAAAAGATTTTAATAATAGAAGACGACAAATTTCTCAGGGAACTGATATCCAAAAAACTGCTTAAAGAAGGGCATACTGTCAATGAAGCCATCGACGGGGAAGACGGGATCAAAAAAACCAGGGAAGACAAGCCGGATCTGATCCTGCTTGACTTGATCTTGCCCGGCATCGACGGTTTTGAAGTTTTATCTCAGATAAAAACAGATCCGAGTTTGGCGACCATCCCAGTCATCATTCTCTCCAACCTCGGACAGAGGGAAGATGTGGAAAAAGGACTGAAACTTGGCGCGGTTGATTACCTGATAAAAGCCCATTTCACGCCCGGAGAAATAATCGAAAAAGTGAATGCCGCTTTCAGTAAATAAGATATGCCCGAGCTTCCTGAAGTGGAAACGATTCGGCGGCAATTATTTGAAAAAATCGTCGGGAAAAAAATAGACGGACGGAAAATCGTCGATTTGCGGAGAAGGGCGAAAATTTTAATAATCGATTTTAATGACGGTTCAAGCTTGATTTTCCACCTGAAATTGACCGGCCAGTTGATTTTCAACGGAAAACCTTCGAAACACACTCGCAAGGTTTTTATTTTTGACGACGGTTCGCGGCTGATTTTCAACGACGTCCGCAAATTCGGTTGGTGGAAAAAAGTGAAGGGAACGGAAAAAATCGAAAAGGAATTCGGACCGGAGGCCTTGGCAATTGATCTGGAGACGTTCAAAACCCTTTTGTCCGGCCGTTCCGGATCGAAAATAAAACCCTTACTGATGGATCAGAAATTCATCGCCGGGCTCGGCAATATTTATTCGGATGAAATTTTGTTCGCTTCAAAAGTGCATCCGCTGCGCTACGCCGGAAGCTTAAAGGAACGGGAAATCAAAAGCATCCACCAAAATATCAAAAAGATTTTGAAAGAAGCCATAAGGCGGCGCGGTTCCTCAGTCGAAAATTATCTTGACGCTTGTGGACGAAAGGGAAGCTATATTAAACAACATAAGGTTTATCAAAAGCAAGGGGGAAAATGTCCTAATTGCAGAACGATCATAAAAAGAATTAAAATATCAGGAAGAAGCGCCCATTATTGTCCAAAATGCCAGCAAAGGCAATTTTAAAATTATGTTAATCTTTCTTTACGGCCCGGATACTTACAGATCAAAACGGAAATTGAGCGAAATAATCGAAGAGTATAAAAAAGTCCATCGTATCGGCTTAAGTTTGGTTTTTTTCGAGGGCGGAGATCTGAAATTGGCCTCTTTGAAAGAAGCAATCAGGCAAACTTCGATATTCGACGAAAAGAAACTGCTGGTTATATCGAATGTTTCCGCCAACCAAGATTTCAAGGAAAAATTCTTGAAAAACTCAGAATTTTTTGAAAGCTTGAAAGATACCGTTTTATTCTACGAAGAAGATGAAATTCCGGCCAAGGATAAGTTTTTTGCTTTTTTGAAAAACAAAGCGAAGGCTCAGAACTTCCAGTTTTTGCAGGGCGAAAATCTGAAAAAATGGATCAGGCAAGAACTGGCCGGATTTAAGGCGGAAATCAGCCCCGAAGCTCTGACTAAATTAGTTGATTCTGTCGGTAGTGACCTTTGGCGGCTGTCCAATGAAATCAACAAGCTCGTTTCTTTTAGAAAAAAGGAAAGAAAAGTCAATCTTGAAGACGTGGAATTGCTGGTCAAACCTAAAATTGAAACAGCTATTTTCAAAACGATCGACGCCATCGCCCAAAAAGACAAAAAACAGGCTTTATTGCTGATTCACCGTCATTTGAAAAAAGGCGACAGCCCACTTTATCTCCTTTCAATGATAAATTTCCAATTCAGGAATCTTCTGGTGGTAAAAGACCTGATGGAAAGACGCCAGCCTTATGGTGCCATTTTGAAAGCTGTCAAATTGCATCCTTTCGTCGTTAAAAAAAGCTATTACCAGGCCCAGAAATTCACTCTGGCCGAATTAAAAAAAATCTACCGGAAGATTTTTCAGGCAGATCTTGATATTAAAACCGGAAAAGTCAATCCGGAAACGGCCTTGGATTTGTTGATTGCGGAAACTTAATCCGTCTGTCTTAACTGCCGCTTTTGTTTATAAGTTTGCTTATTCTTGATTTTTTGCGGCTGGCCGCGTTTTTTTTGATTAAATCGCTTTTGGCCGCTTTATCCAAGAATTTATAAATTTTCGGCAGAAGTTCCTTCGCTTCTTTGATCTTTTTTTCCGAAACCAAAAGATTCATCTCTTTCAGGAGATTCTTCAGTTTTCTTTTTTTCTGCAGATTGCGGGTCCTTCTTTTAGCACTCTGGCGAAGAGCTTTTTTAGCGCTTTTGATGATCGGCATAATGTTTAAGAATAGCAAAAAAAAAGAAAATTGGCAAGCTTAAAGGTTTGGGTTAGAATAAAGCAGGATGAAAGATTCAATCAAAAAATTTATTCCTTCTTTTCTGCTGAGCTGGTACCATTATTTTTTGGCTTTTTCAGGAGCGGTTTTTTATTGTTTCCCTTCCCGACGGATAAAAGTGATCGGCGTGACCGGGACCAACGGCAAAACCACGGTAGCCAGCCTATTGGCGGAAATTTTGGAAGAAGCCGGATTCAAAATAGCTTGCCTTTCTTCGATCAAATTCAAAATCAAAGGAGAGGAGCGGGAAAACGCCCTTAAGATGACCATGCCGGGACGTTTTCGCCTTCAGAAATTTTTAAAACAGGCAGTGGCGGTCGATTGCCAATACGCGGTTTTGGAAGTCACCTCCGAGGGAATAAAACAGCACCGCCACAGGTTTATTCACTTTGAGGCGGCAATCTTCACTAATTTGAGTCCCGAGCATATCGAAGCTCACGGTGGCTTCGAAAATTATAAAAAAGCCAAAGGAAAGCTTTTCCAAGTAACGAGAAATATCCATATTATAAACATAGACGACGAAAATTCGGAATATTTCCTGCAATTTCCGGCTGAGAAAAAATACACTTACGGCTGGGAAAAAGGAGACGTTAACAACAAAGATTTGCGTTTGAAACTGCGCTTAATCGGCGATTTCAATATTTATAACGCTTTGGCGGCCATGGCCGCTGGTCTGTCTCAGGGAATCGATTTGAAAATTTGTCGGAGAGCGGTGGAAAAGGTCGGCGGCGTGGCCGGCAGAATGGAACTGGTTATTGAAAAACCTTTCAAAATTTTCGTTGATTACGCTTTTACTCCCAACGCTTTGAAAAAAGTTTACCGGGCCTTGAAGCCTGAAAACGGCAAAATGATCTGCGTTTTAGGCGCTTGCGGCGGGGGAAGAGACAAATGGAAAAGGCCGGTTTTGGGCCGGATTGCGGCTGAGAACTGTCAGGAAGTAATTGTCACCAACGAGGATCCTTATGATGAAAATCCGATGAAAATCATCGAAGAGGTGGCTGACGGAGCAGGTCAGGGAGCCAGAAAAATATTGGACAGAAGGGAAGCGATAAAAATCGCCTTGTCTTTGGCTAAGGAGGAAGATACAGTGGTCATCACCGGCAAAGGTTCGGAACCCTGGCTGGTTGAAGCCCGCGGCAAGAAAATACCCTGGGATGACAGGGAAATCGTCAGAGATGAATTCAGAAAATTGCAAAACCAAATTAAAACGAAATAATGGTTTCTAAAAAAGATTTCATCCGGATAGCCGATTATCTCTGGGAAATTCCGAAAAGTTTCAGGGCCGACATGAAAGTGCCGGCCAGAATTTACGCTTCGGAAGAGATGCTGACTGAAGTGCTCCAAGACAGGTCGATTTTTCAGTTATTGAACGGAACCGTTTTACCCGGCATAACCAAGTACGCTCTGGCTATGCCTGACTGCCATGAAGGTTATTCTGTCCCAATCGGCTTTGTCGGGGCGATTGACATCCATCAAGGCGTCATTTCACCAGGCGCCTGCGGTTTCGACATCAATTGCGGCATGAAGCTTTTGAAATCAACATATTCGGAAAAGGACATCGGGCTTTCTCAATTGGAGAATTTAGCCGATGAAATCCAAAAAGAAATCCCTTCCGGTTTGGGCCGAGGCCGGCAGACAAAGCTTTCCATCGGACAAATAGACAGAATTTTGGAAGAAGGGGCAAAAGAACTGGTTGAACAGGGTTATGGCGAAAAAGAGGATTTGGAAAATTGCGAATCTGGCGGACAACTTCCCCAAGCCGATGCCTCTTTTATTTCCGAGTTTGCCAAAAAACGCGGCCAGGACCAAATAGGAACATTGGGCAGCGGCAACCATTTTATAGAAATCCAAAAAGTCATTGAAATATTCGACAGACAGGTTGCTGAAATCTTCGGGCTGTTTAAAGGTCAAATAGTTATCACGGTTCATACCGGTTCCAGGGGCCTCGGGCACCAGGTTTGCACCGATTATCTGAAGATGATGATCCCGGCCATGCAGCGCTATAAAATAAAAGTTCCAGACAAAGAATTTGCCTGTGTGCCGTTCAACTCTCCTGAAGGCCAGAAATATTTCAAAGCTATGGCGGCAGCCGCCAATTACGCTTGGGCTAACAGGCAAATGATAACTCATTTCATCAGGAAATCTTGGCAGAATGTTTTGGGAAAGGAAAATTCTTCTTTGGCAATCCTTTACGACATCGCCCATAATATCATTAAAAAAGAAAAATACGTTATTGACGGAAAAGAGGCCGAAGTGGCGGTCCACCGCAAAGGCGCCACCAGAGCTTTTCCGCCGAATCATCCTGAAATCCCGGAAAAATACAGAGAAACCGGCCAGCCGACGATTCTGCCCGGCACCATGGGTACGGCTTCCTATGTAATGGTTGGTACAAAACAGGGAGAAGAGGCGTTCTATTCGACTGCCCACGGCGCTGGTCGGGCGATGTCGCGACATGCAGCTGCCAGAGCGGTCAGAGGGGAGGAAGTCGTCAAAAGACTGAAAGAAAAAGGCATATTGGTTAAGTGCCGGTCATGGCAGGGAATCGCCGAAGAAGCGCCAATGGCTTACAAGGACGTCGATCAAGTGGCGGAAATAGCCCATTGGGCGGGTTTGTCGAAAAAGGTCGCCAAACTCGTTCCTTTGGCGGTGATTAAAGGCGAATAAGCCTTCTCTTGAAAATTCGAACGAAATAAGCTAAGCTATAAAATACCATGACAAGGTTTTCGTTGATACTTTGTTCTAAAAAGATTTTTCATTTATGGCCAAATTACGGCTTGCCAAAAGCCAGAGAAAATTCATACGAAGGGAAAAATCCCGTATTCGTCGGGAAGTTTTGGATTTGAAAAAACAGCGCGAATTGATCAATGAACTTTACGCTAAATTAATAAAAAAGAATGACGACAAACCAAATCTACAATCTAGCCATAAATAAGGGAATTGAAGCCGATTTCCGGGGGAGAGAAAAGATAGAAAATCTTCTTCAAAGGAGAAAGGGAAAATACGAAAAACTTTCCAGCCAAGAAAAGGAAGAATTCGATTCGGAAGCTGTTTCGAATCCGTATCTTGATTCGAGGATTTTGAATATCACCGAGGACAAAGAAATAAAAAAGGTTTTAGCCGGCATCGATATTGAACCCGCTGAAATTCTGCTGGCCAAAGAAATCGGCGGCGTGGATCTGATTATCGCCCATCATCCCCTCGGCAAAGGTCTGGCGCATTTGGCCGAGGTCATGGATCTGCAGTGCGATGTTTTGAATTTTTACGGCCTGCCGATAAATATCGCCGAAGGCCTGATGAAAGAGAGAATTTCCGAAGTGGCCAGAGGGGTCAATTCCGTCAACCACCAAAGGACGGTTGATACTGCCAGATTGCTGAAAGTGAATTTAATTAACCTTCATACGCCGTGCGATAACTTGGCTGCCGCCTTTTTAAAAGAAAAAATCGAAAAAGAAAACGCCAATTTGATGCGGCTCGAGGATTTACTGAATTTTTTGAAAAAAATTCCGGAATATCGGGAAGCTATAAAATTCGGCGCCGGCCCGAAAATATTCGTCGGAGATCCCGAGAGAAGATGCGGTAAAATAGCCGTGACCGAAATAACCGGCGGAACCGAGGGCTCGCCGAAACTTTACGAAAAAATGGCCCAGGCAGGCATCGGCACTGTCATCGGCATGCATATTTCGGAAGAGCATAAAAAAGAAGCCGAAGCCGCCAATCTCAACGTGGTTATCGCCGGCCATATGAGCAGCGATTCTTTAGGAGTCAATCTGTTTTTGGATGAACTGGAAAAACAGGGTATAGAAATAATTCCTTGTTCCGGTTTAATCAGGGTTTCCCGCAATTAGACGATTTCGGTTGTTGCCGGAATGTGTCTCCATAGCTTAATGGATAAAGCACGACCCTCCGGAGGTCGGGATGAAGGTTCGACTCCTTCTGGAGGCATTGTTTTGAAAATTGAATTGTGGAAAAATTGGGGATATTCTTTAAAAGGAAGCAGCTTGACAATCGTTTTCATTTTATTAAACTCATAATCGAGGGGGTGAGGGTTTTTGCCCAAGGACAGACGGTTTTTGATAAAGGAGATCAAAGCAGCTGCCCAGTTATGTCCACCTGGATTTGGATAAAAATCAAGCTTATCAGGAACTGTTCCCCCCTCATTAAAAACGGGAAGAAAATCTTCCCTTTTTTAATTGGTTTGAACTGTGTTATAATAAATTCATGAATTATAAAATTGCGGTTTCCGGAGCGGCCCAAATCAGCCATTGCTGTCAAGATATCAAAAGATTATCCGAGGAGGTCGGCCGGGAAATCGCCAAAAAAAAATGCGTTCTGGTGACCGGCGCCACTACCGGCGTTCCTTATTTTTCCGCTTTGGGCTGCCAAAAAGCAGGGGGTTTTAACGTCGGTTTTTCTCCGGCCATTTCCGAAGCTTCCCATTTGAAAACCTACCGGCTGCCCCTTGACCCTTTCAACGTCATGATTTACACAGGTGCCGACTACGTGGGCCGCAACGTGATTATGACCAAGTCGGTTGACGGCGTGATTATCATTTGCGGCCGGATGGGAACTTTGCATGAGTTTGTTACTGCTTTTGAAATCCAGAAGCCGATTGCCGTTTTGGAGGGAACTGGCGGCATGGCCGATAAAATAAGGAAAATCGCCACCGGGCCACATCGGGGATCGAAAAAAATCATTTATGAAAAAGACCCCAAGAAACTGGTGGAAAAACTGATTGCTCAAATCAAAAAAGAAAAAAAGACAACTCCAAGCATCAAAAAGGTCGATTTTAACCAATAATTCGATAAAACATATTTCTAAATATTTATGCCAAAAGAAACCGAGGAAAAGCCGATAGGAAAAATCACCCATTATTTCGGCCATCTTGGCGTGGCGGTGATCAATCTTTCCGATAAGCTTAAGGTGGGAGAAACCATAAGAATCGTCGGCGGAGAAACCGACTTCGTCCAGGAAGTCAAATCCATGGAAGTTGAGCGCCAAAAGATCAACCAGGCCAAAAAAGGCGATTCTGTCGGCTTAAAGGTGGAGCAAAAGGTTCGGGAAGGGTATAAAGTTTACAAAGGTTGACAATGGATTTTTACGAGGGTTCTCAAATTATCATTCAGTTGTTTTTAGCCGCTTTTTTAGGCAGCTTGATCGGTTTGGAAAGGGAATTCAAAAGAAAAGAAGCGGGCCTGCAAACCTACAGTTTGGTGACTTTGGGTTCCTGTCTTTTCACCGTAATTTCCTTTCGCTTATTCAGCCTTTTTGTTTTTGAAGAAGGCATCAGTTTTGACCCTTCCAGAATAATCCAGGCGATTGCCGTGGGCATCGGCTTTATCGGGGCCGGAGTCATTTTCCGGCAATCTTCCGGCATGGTGGGGTTGACTACCGCCGCCGGCCTCTGGGTGGCGTCCGGCATCGGCATTGCCGTGGGTTCGGGCTTTTATTTTTTGTCCGTTACAGGAACTTTTTTAACTCTCTTAATTTTCGCCGGCTTGGGTCTGCTGGAAGAAAAAATATTGAAAAAATAAACGAATATCAACAGCCTAGATGGAGTTTATAGCGGATTTTCATATTCACTCCAAATATTCAAGAGCCACTTCCCCTCAGATGGATTTGGAATATCTGGATGCGGTCGCCAGAATCAAAGGAATCAAAGTTTTGGGGACGGGAGATTTCACCCATCCGGCCTGGCTTGAGAATTTGAAGGAAAAATTAGAACCTGCCGAGCCAGGTTTGTTTAAATTAAAGAACTCAAATTCCGGAACGCGTTTTGTTTTAACCGCTGAAATCAGCTGCATATATTCAAAAGGAGGAAAAGTAAGGAAAATCCATATTATAATTTTCGCCCCTGATTTTCAGGCAGTGGAGAAAATCAATACCCAGCTCAACTGGATAGGCAATTTAAAATCAGACGGCCGGCCGATCTTGGGATTGGATGCCAAAGAACTGGCTAAAATCGCTTTAAGCGCTTCGCCGGATTGCCTGGTCGTGCCGGCGCATATTTATACGCCCTGGTTTTCCCTTTTTGGTTCGAAATCCGGTTTTGATTCGATTGAAGAATGTTTTGAAGAATATTCAAAATATATTTTTGCCGGGGAAACCGGCTTGTCGTCAGACCCGCCGATGAGCTGGAGAAATTCGAATTTGGATAAAATCGCTTTAATTTCGAATTCGGACGCCCACAGTCCGGCCAAACTGGGCAGAGAAGCGAATGTTTTTGATACGGAGCTCGGTTACCAATCAATTGTCGAGGCGATCAAAACAAAAAATTCCCGAGAATTTTTATACACGATTGAATTTTTTCCGGAAGAAGGAAAATATCACTTTGACGGCCACCGGAACTGCGGAATCAGATTTTCTCCCCAAGAGACTAAAAAACATAACGGCCTTTGCCCGGTTTGCGGCAAACCTTTGACGGTCGGAGTTTTGAACAGGATTGAAGAATTGGCCGACAGAGAGGAAGGTTTTATCCCGGAAAAGTCTCTGCCTTTTAAAAGTTTGGTCCCTTTGGGAGAAATAATCGCCGATGTCTTAAATTGTTCGGTCGGCACCAAAGCGGTGGAAAAGGAATATAAAGACCTGATTGAAAAATTCGGTTCGGAGTTCAAGGTGCTTCTAAATATTTCCGAAAAAGAACTGGCAGCCGCCACCCTTGTTGAAATCAGCCAAGCAGTAATAAGGGTGAGAGAAGGAAAAGTGATCAAAGAGCCGGGTTACGACGGCGTTTACGGGAAAATCAAGATTTTCGGCCAACCCGAAGACAGAAAAGAAGTTTCCGGCCAAAAGAGTTTATTTTAGGGATTGCCAAATAATCAGATTGTTTTTTATCCCGAATTTTCCTTTTAAAAATTTTTCAATTGTTCCGATATTGGTCAGGCAATGCTCCGTAATTTCGGAAACAGTCGCAGAACTGCCGCTGCCGGCCAAAGCCAGATAAAGAAGAATTTGGTCGGCTGAGTGTTTATCCAGACAAGCTCCGGATTTCTGTTCTTTCAATAATTCCAAAGCAGCTTCTTTGCCGATGTCTTCGGCCCGTTTGCCCAGTTTACCCAAATTGTCGGTTCCCATAAAAACAGCGGCCGTATCAGTCGATTCGAGAGCGAATTCCGCAGCCAGGCAAATTTGACTGCCGGGAGACCGTGTTTCGTAGTATTCGATTTTTTCTTCAGAAGGCAGATTCAGTTTCCCGAAGATTTCTTTGACTCCGGCCAGCTGCCTTTCCGCCACTTTTTTGCTTTTCAGAGAATCGGCAGCGCCGGAAATCATCAGAATTTTTTTGAGATTTCCCCTTTCAGTCAGCTTGATTTTTTCCAGTTTTGAAGGATAAATCTTCACTTCAACTTTTGCTCCGCCTTCGGGATAATAGCCCCGTTTTAAAACATCTGTTTCAATCTTGATCCCCGTTTTTTCCAAGATTTTTAAAAAGACGCAGCGGAAATAATCAATAGTCGGCGAAAAGAAAGTGTCGGTCGCACCGCCTTCAAAAATTATTTTCATCGGTTCGGCTGTTACCAGAGACAGGGGAAGCAAAGTCTGTAGCATCAGAGTGATACTGCCGGCGGTTTCAATTTTCAGGTGCAGGTTTTTGGCCACGATTTCCGTTGGCCAGAAATTGATTTCTTCGGAATTAAGCCTGTCTCCTTCTAAACGGCCACGGCAAAGCTCGGCCAGAGCCTGTATTCCCAGAAGATGCTGGGGCATTAAACCGGGCTTGGGCCGATTCCGGCGGATATGGAAAATACGGCAAGGCTGCTTGGTTATTGCCGAGAGAGCGCAGGCGGTTCTTAAAACTTGGCCCCCGACGGAGCCGTCTATTTCCAGCATGATATTCCATTTTAGAATTTTTAAGAAAATAAAACAAAACGTTGAAGCTAAAATAAAAGATGCTTAAAGATATTAAATTAATTTCTCGATTGGATAAAGATTGGCGGTCGGAAAAAATTAAAATTGAAAAAGCCGGCGGGCAGACCAACAGGAACTGGATTGTTAAATGCGGCCGCGAAAAATTTTTCGTCAGATTCCCTTGGGAAAGAACGGATATCGTTGACAGGAAAACGGAAGCCGGAAATATTTTGGCCATTAACAGGTGTAAAAAATTAAAGGGCGTCGTTCCTGAATGTTTTCTTTACGTTTATAAAAGGAAAAATATTCTGAAACCGGCCGGAAGAATAAACTTTCCTGATGGCACGATGATAACGAAATACATTGAAGGCAGGGAAATAAACGGCAAAGATTTGGGAAATCCCGGAATCAGGCGAGCTTTATTGAAGACGCTGCACGCTTTTCATTCGAGCAAGGTTAAGTTCATCAACAGCTACGACGTTTTTCGGGATGAAGTGCAGAAATACAGGAAAAAGGCGAAAAAATATCCTTTGGGAAAACTGGTCGGCGATGAAAAAATCAGGATAATAGAAAAAATCGGGAAAATCGTCGAGAAAAACCTCGAATTCGGCGGAAAAATTTCGACTCATAATGATCTCATTTTCGAGAATCTGATATTGGATAAAAACGGAAAAGTTTATCTGATAGATTTCGAATACGCCGGCTTGAATATCCGGGACGGCCTTCATTACGATTTGGGAATCATTTTAGGGGGAAATCTTTTCCATAAAAACCCGATAATCATTGAAAATTTCGAAAAGTTTTTAAAAGAAGCCAAAAAGATATACGGGAAGGATCTGGACGACGGCAAGATATATTACGGCGCTTTAACCAACGTTTTAGTTATGTTTTGGTGGGGAGCGGTCAAATATTTTAGTTCAACCGGAAGAAAAGAAAAAAAGTATTTTCGAAAATATGTTTTAGATCGGGCTGAAGGCATCGAGTCTCTTTATAAAATAACAAGGGTTAGAATCTCTAACCCTTGTTGAAATAATGGTCAAGGACGTCGGCCACGCCCTTGGCATATTGATGGGGGGAAATATATCCTCCTTTTTTCCCTATTAATTTTTTGCATTCTTCCGAAGCGTTGGACGGACAGCCGGATGAACCGACTATCCTTAGCATAGGAAAGTCTCCTCTTGAATCGCCGATACCCAGCATTTGGGCGGGAGTTATTCCGGTTTTTTCAGCCAGAAACTTTATGCCAGCCGCTTTGTCGATCCCCTGGGGACTGATGTCAACAGCTGAGTTTGAGTGATGAATGGTGACCAAATCCTGCGAAACCAGATCGTCAAACTCTTTAGCCACCGCTTCGTAGCACTCTTCGATGTCGAGTTCCATGCCGTTTCGTCGTTCCAAAGCGATGTTGATGATATTTCCCGGATAGTTGAAAAGTCCGGGGAATTTATTCAGAATTTGAGGCAGCCTTTCCTGTTTGATTCTGCGGAAAGCTTCTTCGATTTCCGGAGTCAGCATCGGATTGAGAAGCATTTCTTTAGTGAACGGATTGAAAAGAGAAATGCCACTTTCGATTATCGACCAGGAATTCGGCAGAAGAAGGGAGAAAGCAACCGCTTCCACGTAATTTCTGTCTCTACCGGTACAAAAGCCGATTGGCGGGATTTCCCCTCTTTCCGCTTTTTTTACGCAGTGGGCGACTTCCGGCAGGCCGGTAAAATAATTGAGGTGAAACCGGCCGTCTGTCGGCAGAAGACAGTCGTCAATGTCGATCAGGATGAATCTGATATTCTTTTTCATTTCCTATACTCCTTTTAATTCGTTTTTCTGATTGTTAAAAAACTGATAGTTTATTATATGGTATTATTGGGAGTTTTGTCAAGGATGGACGCAGAGTTTGAATCTTGTCCGAAATTTTGTTAAGATAATATATTATGCCGAGAAAATCGTTTTTCCAAAGAAAAACCAAAGAAACGGACATAAAAATAGAATTAAACATCGACGGGAAAGGCAAAACCGTTGTTGCTACCCCTATTCCGTTCTTAAACCACCTTCTTAATAATTTCGCCAAGCACGGGCTTTTTGATTTGAAATTGGAAGCCAAGGGCGATATCGAAATAGACCAGCATCATACAGTGGAAGACATCGGCATTTGCCTCGGGGAAGCTTTTAAAAACGCTTTAGGAGACAAAAAAGGGATAAACCGCGCCGGTTATTATGTTTTCCCTTTGGATGAAGCCCTTTCAGTGGCGGTTGTCGACATATCCGGCCGGGCTTTCCTGAATTTCGATTGCAAATTCAAAAAAGACAAAATAGGAAATTTGGACGCAGATTTGATTAAAGAATTTTTCTGGGGATTTGCCAGACATTTGGCAGCCACCATCCATTTCAGGGTTTTGTACGGTGAAAACGAGCATCACAAGGCGGAATCGATTTTCAAGGCTTTCGGCAAAGCTATGAAAACGGCCTGTTCTAAGGAAAAAAGAATTTTAAAAGAACTGCCCTCGACCAAGGGTTTAATCTGATATGGCCATAAAAGAGCGGATCAGAAAAATGAGTCATTACAAGCCTCCTTTGGAAGGCAGGTCGGAAAAGAATTATTTGCTTTTGGATTTCAACGAAAGGACCGGCGGTCCGTCTCCGAAAGTCAAAGAAGCTCTTAAAAAATTCATTGATGCCGACAGGCTGCAGATTTATCCGGAATACGGGAATTTGGAGGAAAAAATCGCCGAATATGCCGGGGTAAAAACAGGCCAGGCTATGGCGACCAACGGCGGCGACCAGGCGATTGACGTTGTCTGCCGGGCTTATCTTGAAGAAGGGGATAAAGTTATCATTCCTTTTCCGGAGTTCGCCATGCATTACCAATCAGCCGGAATTCAGGGGGCTGAAATTCTGGAGCCGAGATACAGGGAGGAAGGCAAGCTTCCCTTGGAAGAGATTCTGGAATTGATGGATGATGAAAAGGTGAAACTGATAATCTTTTCCAACCCCAGCAATCCCACCGGCATTGCCACTCCCGTTACTGGAGTTGAAAGAATCCTGGAAAAAGCCAGGAGAAAAGACATCGTTCTCCTGCACGACGAGGCCTATTTCGAATTTTCGAAAATTACGGCTAAAGATTTGATCGAAAAATACGACAATCTTTACCTTGCCAGAACCTTCGCCAAGGCTTTCGGCCTGGTTTCAACCAGGGCCGGCTATCTCGTTTCCCAGGAAAAGAATATCCAAGAAATGCTTAAAATCAGGGGGCCTTACGATGTGAATATGTTCGCCAAAACAGCTGTTTTGGCGGCTTTGCAGGATATAAAATATATGGAAGATTACGCCAAGGAAGTGATGGAAACGTCAAAACCGAAATTGGAGAATTTCTTGCGGCAGGAGAAAATCCCTTTCTATCCTAGCTCGGCCAATTTTCTGATGCTTAAAGTCGAAAATCCAGAAAAAATAATCGAAAAATTGGCCGCCAAAGGCGTTTTGGTGAGGCCAAAAGAAAACGCCGGCGGCGGCAGAGCCATCAGGGTAAGCATCGGCGCCTTAAGAGAAACGGAGCGTTTTATCGGAATTTTCAAAGAGGCTATAAAGGGTTGACAAGTTTTTCCGATGGAGTAAAATTGACAGGGTATAATATTATGGAATCTAAAAAAATAAAAAATCTGCTGGTGGAATATTTGACGCAGGTTACGGAGGAAGTTAAAAGAATAGCATCCGGCGGCAAAGGCAGGGAAATTTTGGGAGAGGTTATCAATAGGCCAGAGGATATTGAAATAGGCATAGACAGGGTGGGAGAGAAAATTTTGGAAAAACTCGTCAAAAAATACGAATTGAAAGCAACCATCTTTTCTGAGCCGGACGGCCGGGATATCAAAACTAACGGGGAAAATCCGGAGATCTACGGTTCAATAGATCCTTTTGACGGTTCAGTCCTTTACTTAAGGGGATTCCAGCACAATTGGTACAGTGTTTTGAGCTTTTTCGACAAAAAGAAGAATCCTATTTGCTGTGGCGTCAGCGACATTTTGAACGAGAAATTTTATCTTTCCGACGAGGAAGGAAATTACGTTTTGGATTTGAAAACCGGCCGGAAAAATAAAATAATGCCTTCAAAAAACAAAAGTTTGAAAAAACCGATTGTTCTGGCTTCTTATATAATGAGTTCGCAATACTCCACCAAATTTTTGGACATTTTCGGAGATCTTTTGAAAGAAATGCATTCCAAAGCTTTGCTTTATCCTCAAGGTGGTTCGTTTATCTACGCTTTTTTGGCCGCCGGCTTGGTCGATGCCTACGTCATGTTTGACGAGCCGCGCTCGGAAATAGACCCCGGCTTTTCAATAGCCAAAAAGGCGGGTTGTCCGGTCGTAACCATCGATACGGACGGTAGTTATAAAGATTACGAATTTTTGCCCGGCCGGCAACACGATAAAGTGGATTTATTAATTGCCGCCGCCAACGCTAAAATTCGCGATGAATTAATAAAATATTATTTAAAAAAATATGGAGAAAAATTTTCTTTCAAATCTTAAGCCGATCCAAAAATTGGTGGACGGCATCGGCAAGGACGTGGCCAGATATTTCAGGAACGATAAAGGCTGCATCGTCGGCCTCGGCGACGACGGTTTCATTTACGGCTTGGGCCTCTATCAATGGCTGAGCACTAAAAACAAAAAAATCAATTTCGCGTCCATGGATGACAACGGCAGAAACTTGGACGAGGAAAAACTCAAAGGAAGGAAGATCTTGATAATCGACAATGATATTATCTCGGGCAAGAGTTATAAGAGAACGATGGAAACAATGAGGGCGAAAAAGGAGCGTCTGAAGTTAAAAGACATAAAATTCGCCGTTCTTTGCGACCGGACGGGCTTGGCCGACTTTTCTGTTGAAGGGTATTCCGCTTACGCCCCCTGGAGTTTGGAAAGATTGGACGGTTTGGATTTGAAGATCATCCAAGCTCTTTCCGAAGACGGCCGGAAACCTTTTGTTGAAATCGCCAAGAATACCGGTTTGAGTCCGGTAGCCATAAAAAACAGGGTGGAAAGACTGATTGTCGATGAAGTTTTAAAAGTCCGGGGGCTATTGAATATGGAAAAAGTTTATTCGGTCACGGCTCATATCGAGATCGAAGCCGACAACAAAACCATCAACCGCTTGATAGAAAAATTCGAAAAATCTCCCTTGGTTTATCATTTGGTCAAAACTTCGGGAAGGTATAATCTGATGTTGAGCATCGCCACTCCGAATTTGGAGAGCATTGAGAATTTTATCGCTAAAGAGATAAGGAAAGAGCCGGAAGTGAAACATATCGAAGTCCAAGTCGGGGAGTTGCCGATAATCCCGAAAGGCTGGAATCCTCCAATTTCCTCTTGACAATCTTCTTTGATTTAATAAAATAAACTATATCTGGAAAAAAGCTTTAGAAAACAAAGAAAAGAAAGCTTTTTGATAACTTTTTTTAACTCTTGACAGAGTTTCTTCATTCTCTATAATTAGAAAAAAGAAAAGATATCGCAGTTATTTATGTTAATCAAAGACGTAAAAGAAAATAATTCTCTTAAAACCTGGCCGTTTTCAAAAAAGGTCTATACTTCCATTGTTTTGACTTTCGGAAAAATGATTTGTTGAGGGATTAGTTAAATACGAAAATTTCTCTAATCCCCTCAGCCAAGGGGATTTTATAAAAAATAATTTACTTCGATGTTCAATGAATCTTTGATTCATTTCGATCTTCGATAAATTTTAAACAAATTTATCTCTATGACGGAAGAAAAAAAGTTTTACTTAACTAAAGAGGGAATGGAAAGGATCAGAAAAGAATATAAGACGCTGAAAGATTTGAAACTCGCCAAAACCAGAGGAGAATCTCCTAAGATTTTGCATTCCGAAGATTTGAATCCGGAGTATCTCGTCTTTCAGGAAGATATCAGCTTTTTGGAATCAAGAATCATAGAACTTGAAAATATCATTAAGAACGCCGAGTTGATCCGGCCGCCTAAAAAAGAAAAGCAAGACAGTATTGATCTGGGGGCAACAGTTTTGGTCGAGGTGGACGGCCAGAGGGACGAATTCACTATTTTGGGCTCTTTGGAAGCTGATCCTTCCCTCGGGAAGATTTCCAATGAATCGCCGGTCGGCCATGCTCTGATAGGCCATAAGATCGGTGATAAAGTCTTCATTTCTTCTCCTGTCCAGACGGCTTATAGAATCAAAAAAATAAAATACAGGATCAGTTAGGAAATTTTCTCGCCTTTCGAATAAAAAAGAGAAGCTTGCTTCTCTTTTTTTTATTAATTTAAAGACAACTTGTTTTTCTTTTTCAAAAGAAGTGGGTTTTGTCTTTTTCAGGAAATAGGGTAGAATTATATAATTATGAAGAAGATTTTTCTTCTTTTATTGTCGTTTTGCATCGGTCTGGCGCTTTTCATTTGGATTCTGAAAACCGTTGGCTGGCAGGAGATTAAAAACTCATTTTTGGTTTTCAGCGGCTTTCAGGGAATGCTGATTTTGCTTCTTACCTTTTTAACGGCTTTGATCGGAACTTGGAAATGGAGAGAGATTCTTAAAAGCCGGGGTGTGGAAGTTCCTTTCCAGAACGTTTGGCGGATTTATCTCGCCGGTTTTTCCATCAGGTTTTTGATGCCGATAATTGTCGTCGGCGCGGAACTTTTCCAGGGCTACGCTTTAAAAAAAGAAAATTCCGTCCCTTGGTCACGGGGCATGGCCACGATCATTATTGACAGGATTTTAGAGTGGACGGTTAATTTGGCGGTGATTTTCTCTGGTGGCCTGTTTTTCTTTTCGATAATCGGCTTGTCGTCGCTGAAGCTTATAATAATTTCCGGCGGACTCTTTTTGTTTTTTTTGGCCGGCATTTGTTTTTTTTATTTCAAGGCTTTTAAAAAAGAAAGCATTCTGAAAATATTCAGCAAACTTTTAAACAACAAACTGGGCGGCCAGCCAGCCGAGATTGAGAAGGAAATTTTTGCCTTTTTCAGACTGAAAAACAGGATAAAATGGAAAATTTTCAGTTTGAATTTTCTGAAAGCCGGCGTTATGCTTTTGCGGACTTGGCTGTTGCTCGCCTTTTTGGACAGAAGCCCCGGTTTCTTACCCGCCTTGGCTGTTCTCGGTTTTACTTATTTGGCGGTGATGATTCCCATACCTACGGCTTTGGGTTCACATGAAGTTATTCAAACGTTCGCTTTCAGCCCTCTTGGTTTAAAAGCTGCTACTGCCACTGCCTTTGCCATGATTATCAGGGGAGCTGAGCTGATAGTCGCCCTTTTCGGCATAATAATTTTATTCCGTTTCGGTCTGTTTTTGATAAAAGACGCATTTTTCAGCAAAATAAGCAATTTCGTCAACCACTCTTCAGGTTCGTAAAGAGTTTGTTTCCCTTAATAAAAACAGTATAAAATGATAGGCATCAATAAAGTCATCAAAGTTCTCGTTTTTTCCGATTTTCTGCTCCAGTCCGGCTGGGGTTTGATTGGTCCGATTTTCGCCATTTTCATAACCAGGCATATTTCCGGTGGAAGCGTGGTTATGGTTGGTTTTGTGGCCGCCACTTATTGGCTGACAAAGTCGATAATCCAGCCGTTCATAGCTTATTATTTCGATCTGAAAAAGGGGGAGAAAGACGACTTCAGATTTTTGATCGGTGGCATGTTTATGGCCAATCTGATTCCGATCGGCTACCTTTTTTCCAGTCAAATAGAACATATCTTTTTGCTGGAATTCATCAGGGGGTTGGCCATGGCTTGCGTTATTCCCAGCTGGTCGGGAATCTTCACCAGGCACATAGATAAAGGCTGGGAAGCATTTTCCTGGAGCATTGAAAGCACGGCCATCGGTTTTGCTTTCGGTTTTGCGGCCGCTTTCGGCGGAGTTCTGGCCAGTATTCTGGGCTTTAAAGCGATTTTTATCTTGATAAGCGTTTTCGGGCTGGCTTCTTCTTTCCTTTTGCTTTTAATCCGGCACCAGGTTTTCCCCAAAGACGGTTTTGCTCCCAAAATTCCGCCTAAAGAGGAAATGTTTTAATAAAATAAAGAGATGACTGTTGATGTGAAAAACAAAGAAATTTCCCGGATATTTTACGAAATAGCCGATTATTTGGAAATGGAAAAAGTTCCTTTTAAGCCTTACGCTTATCAGCAAGCAGCTGCTGTTTTGGAAACTCTGCCGGAAAGCGTTGAAGAGATTTACAGGGAAGGAGGGGTCAAAGCCCTGGAAGAAATACCCGGCGTGGGCAAGAGTATTGCCGAAAAGATCGAGGAATATCTGAAAACTGGCAAAATCAAATATTATCAAGAATTTAAAAAGAAGCTTCCTCTTGATTTGGAGGAGATAACCGGCGTAGAAGGAGTAGGCCCTCAAAAAGCCAAAATTCTTTACCAGAAATTGGGGATCAGGAATTTAAAGGATTTGGAAAAAGCGGCCAAATCGCGCAAAATTTCCCCTTTGTTCGGTTTCGGCGAAAAAACCGAACAGAATATTTTGGAAGGCATCGCTTTTCTGAAAAAAAGCAAAGGAAGGTTCCTTTTGGGCGATATTTTGTCCAAAGTGAAAGAAATTTCGGAAAAATTGGAAAGACTGAAGGAAGTCGAACAAATCAGCGCGGCCGGTTCCATCAGAAGGAAGAAAGAGACTATCGGTGATGTCGATATTTTGATAACAACGAAAGATTCCGCTTCCGCCAAGGATTCGGCCGACAAAATAATGGATTTTTTCGTCCGGCTGCCAGGCATAGTTAAAATCTGGATGAAAGGTCCCAGCAAATCTTCTATCAGGATGGCTGAAGGATTTGACGTGGATTTAAGGGTGGTCAAAAAGAAAAGCTACGGTTCAGCCCTCCAGTATTTCACAGGTTCAAAAGAGCATAACATCGTTGTCAGGAGGATAGCCATTGAAAAAGGCCTGAAATTATCGGAGTACGGCCTTTTCAGGGGCAAGAAAATGATCGCCGGCTGGAGTGAAAGCGGAATTTACAAAGCTCTCGGTTTGGCCTGGATTGAACCGGAATTGCGGGAAAACCAAGGAGAGATTGAAGCAGCCATCCGGCAAGCCCAGGGTAAAGCCAATAAACTTCCCAAAATCATCGGCTATCAAGACATTAAAGGAGATTTGCACTGTCATTCGGATTGGGACGGCGGCGAGAATACTATTGAAGAGATGGCCCAAGCGGCCGTTGGAATGGGTTATCAATATCTGGGCATTTCCGACCATACGAAGTTTTTAAGAATTGAAAACGGTTTGGACGAGAAAGAGCTGGAGCGCCGGAACAAGGAAATTGACAAGCTTAACCAAAAATACGGAAATTTCAGGATCTTGAAAAGCGCTGAAACCAATATTTTGAATGACGGCTCGATCGATATCAAAGACGAGGCTTTGAAAAAATTGGATTATGTCATTGCCGGCGTTCATTCCAGCTTTAAAATAGAAAAAGAGAAAATGACGGAGAGGATCATCCGGGCGATGAAAAATCCCCATATTGATGTTTTATCCCATCCCACGGGCCGGATATTGAAAAAAAGGGACGAATACCAGATTGATTTCGACAAAATTTTAAGGGCGGCCAAAGAATACGGGGTGGTTCTGGAAATAAACTCTTATCCCGAAAGGCTGGATCTCAACGATCGGAACATCCGCCGGGCGAAAGAAGCGGGGGTGAAAATGGTTATTAATACCGATTCCCATCATAAGGACCAATTGAATCTGATGGAATTCGGCATCGCCCAGGCCCGCCGCGGCTGGGCGGAGAAAGAAGATATCGCCAATGCCTGGCCGTTGGATAAAATGCTTAAATATTTCAAATGATATGCCGGTGGAACGTTCGGCCGGCGCGATAATTTTCAGAAAGGAAGGCGATAAGGCGTTCTTTTTGCTTTTACACTATCCTGGCGGTTCCCGGGCCAAAAAAGATTACTGGGATTTGCCAAAAGGCCATATTAAGAAAGGGGAAGATGAAATCACCGCCGTCAAAAGAGAAGTCAGGGAGGAAACCGGCCTGTCGGACATTGATTTCATCAAGGGATTCAGAGAAATAATCAGTTATTTCTTCAAATGGCAGGGGAAAACCGTTTTCAAATTCGTGACTTTTTATCTGGCCGGCACGGCAGAAAAAGAAATAAAAATCTCCGGGGAGCATGCGGGTTTTCAATGGCTGCCGTATCAAGAAGCAAATAACCGATTGACTTACAAAAATGCCAAGGAAATTCTTGAAAAAGCCAATAATTTCCTTTCGGAAAAAGGTTTGTGAAATCGTTAAAAATATTCCAAAAGGAAAAGTTTTAAGCTATACTGAGGTTGCCCGGAGAGCCGGTTGTTCCCGTGCCTGCCGGGCCGTAGGCAATATTTTAAATAAAAACGTTGATCTTGGAATTCCCTGTCATCGGGTGGTCAGGTCGGACGGCCGGGTTGGCGGCTATAATAAAGGAGCCGAAAATAAAATTAAACTGTTGGAAAAAGAAGGCGTAAAAATAGAAAATGGCCAAATTGGACAAAAATTTGATTAATAAGGAATTTCAGTATAAAGACATTACCTTGCTGCCCAACCGGCTGCCTGATTTAGAACGAGAGGAGGTTGATTTGACGACCGATTTCACCAAGAAGATAAAGCTCAAAGCCCCTTTGGTTTCTTCTCCCATGGATACCGTCACTGAAGCGGAGATGGCGATTCTTATGGCTTTGCACGGCGGCATCGGGGTAATCCATTACAATTTTGAAACTATAGCCGAACAGATAGAAGAGATTGAAAAAGTCAAAAAATTCGAAGCCGGCTTTGTTTTTAAGCCGGTTGTTTTGTCACCCCAGCATACTATTAAAGACGTTCACGAGATCAATAAGAAATACGGCTTTTTCAGCTTGCCGATTACCGAAGACGGCACGCTGAATTCCAAACTGAAAGGAATCGTCACGCACCGCGACATCAGATACCGGCAGGACATGGAGAGCCGGCTGGCCGAGGTTATGACAGTCAGGGGAAAAATGCGGGTTGCCCGGAAAATCGACACAGTCGATAAAAATGATTTGGATTTCGCCAATAAAATCATCAAAGAATACAATCTTGACACTCTGCCGATTGTCGACAAAGAGGACAGAATCATTGCTTTGGTCACTGACAGCGATTTGAAGAAGAACGAGCAGTATCCTTTGGCCACCAAAAACGAAAACAAGCAGCTGAGGGTATTCATGGCCGTTGAATCTAGATTGGAATTGGCCAAAAAGAGAATTGGTTTAGGATCTCAGGCCGGAGTTGATGGCATTATTGTGGATGCCGGCATCGCTTTCCGCGAACAAATTGAAATCGCCAGATATGCCAAAGAGAATTTTCCGGGTTTGGAGATAATTTTGGGAAACATCGGTTCTGGAGAAGCGGCGGAAAAAATAATAAAAGAGGCCTCGGCTTGGTGCGACGGTTTGAGAATCGGCATCGGTCCGGGAGCCGCTTGCATTACCCAGCAGGAACTCGGCACGGGCCGCTCTCAGGCTTCGGCGGTTTGGGATTGTTCCGAGACGGCTAAAAGAATGGAAAGACAATACGGTTTCGTGCCGGTGATTGCCGACGGCGGAATCAAAGTTCCCGACATGGAAAATCAGGAGATAAGTAGACCGGGTGATATCAGCAAAGCTCTGGCTTTGGGCGCCCAAACGGTGATGATGGGTTCGCTGCTGGCCGGCTTGGACGAAGCTCCGGGAGAAAAAGAATTTGATTATGAAAGCGATAAAATGATAAAAAAATACCGCGGCATGGGTTCTGCGGAAGCCATGGAACGGCGTTCGGGGGTCAGATACAGCATGGATAAAGTGAAAGTGAAAGTTCCGGAAGGCAAGGTGATAAAGGTTCCTTACCGCGGTTCGGGCTACGATTTCCTGCCGAAACTCATTGCTGGAGTGAGGCAGAGTTTGCAAAAACAAGGATTCAGTAGTATAAAAGAGCTGCAGGAATCAGCCGATATTCGCTGTTTCCCTCCACAATAGAAAACGATAAAAACAGAAAGACTGCAGCTTAACAAAAAAATAATGGAAGAAGAGAGGAGAAAAGAATGGCAGGAATTTTCGCTTTGAGCGTTCAACCCGGAGTTTATGATGGTGACTTCCCCAGAGATTTTTTCTGGGAAACTTTTTATCAGCAGCATTTGGGAGAAGAATACGCCGGAGCAGCCGTTTACAACAACGGCGCCATTACCAACCAATCTTATCTTGGGCTTTTCCGCTCCAATTTTTACCACCAGTTGGAAACTTTGAAAGGGACGGAAGCCGTAGGATATTGCGGTCCGCAACAAGAGCCGTTTTTCCGCCAGACCAAACTCGGCAAGATTGCCGTTTGTTTTTCCGGCAATATCCTTAACCGTTCTCATCTGGCCGAAGAGCTGATGCTTTCCGGCCATACTTTCGAAAGAGGGGATGATATAGAAATTATCATCAAGCTTCTTTCCCAAGGTAAAGACGTGATCGACGGCATTGTCAGAATGAACGAAAAGGTCCAGGGTTCTTACGCTCTGTTGGTTTTGAGCGAACAAGGACTGTATGCCGCGAGCTTCTCGGGACATTGGCCTTTGGTGATCGGAGAAAAAAAAGGTGCGTTGGCCGCAGCCACCGATCCTTCAGGATTTAAAAATATGGGTTTTAGAATCGTCAGGGATTTGGAACCCGGTGAAATCGTTTTGCTGAAAAACGGGGTTTGCCAGACAAAAAGTATTATCCCTCCGAATCAAAGCCGCATTTGCAGCTTTTTATGGGTTTATACGGCTTTTCCGACAGGTTCGTTCAGGGGAATTCCGGTTTCCCTGATCAGGAAAAGATTGGGAGCTGCCTTGGCCAAAAAAGATATTGAAAACGGTTTTATTCCCGATCTGGTGGTTCCTGTCCCTGATTCCGGGCGTTATCACGCTATCGGCTATTACCAGGAATTTTGCCGGCAGATAAGCCAAGGAAAGATAAAAAGGATGCCTTTGTATGACGAAGTTCTGGTCAAATACCCTTATGCCGGTCGGAGTTTTACTCCTCAAGATGAAAAAACAAGGAGACAGGAAGCCTCTATCAAGCTTCTGGAAAGCAGCGAGCAGTATCAAGGGAAAATAATGGTGGTTTGCGACGATTCGATTGTCAGAGGGACTCAGACTCAGACCAATCTGGTGCCCAAGCTCAAGGATCTGGGAGTGATTGAAATTCATTTCAGGATTTCCAGTATTGAATTGTTCTCTTACTGCCCTTGGGGGAAAACAACCAGGAAAGGCGATCTTTTCTCGTTGAAATATCCCGGGATGAAGGAGAAAATCGATTTTCTGGGCATTCAGAGCATAGAATTCAACACCCGCGAAGATCTGCTCGAGATAATCGGCTTGCCTGAAGAAACTCTTTGTTTCGATTGTTCTTTGGAGGATTGATAATTAAAAGCCGCTTCATCGAAGCGGCTTTTTTGCGTCTGTTCAAGTTTGATTATTTTTTGATTTCTTCAACGATTTTTTTGAAAGTATCCGGCTTTTTTTCCGCCAGAGCAGCCAGGATTTTTCTGTCAAGAATGACGTTTTTCTTTTTCAATAAGTTGATGAATTTGTTGTAAGCCAGGCCGGATTCCCGGGAAGCGGCGTTGATTTTTATCTGCCAAAGCTTTCGGAATTCCCTTTTTTTGGTTTTTCTGTCGCGATAAGCATATTCCCAGGCGTGATAGAGCGCGTCTTTGGCCAATCTGTATTTTGATTTTCTTCCCCAGCGAAAACCCTTAGTCTGTTCTAAGACGTTTTTCCTCCGCTTATGCGCCATTTTGCCTCTTTTTACCCGCGTCATAATAGTCCTATTTTAATAATCTTTTTATTCTTTTTATTTCCGTTTTGGAAACTTCGACCCATTTTCTGTCTTGTCTGACTTTTTTCCTTGTTTTTTTAGCCAGATAGTGGTTAATACCGGTTGCTCTTCTGAGAATCTTGCCGGTTTTGGTAAATTTAAAACGCTTGGTGATCGATTTTCTCGTTTTTGCTTTTTTCATTGTTATTGTTTGGTGATTATCATACTGAAGCCTCTCGGTTCTCTTTTCAGTTCCCTTTCGATTTTTATCGGCAAAGAGGCCTTTAAAATTTCAAGAAATGTTTCCACTTTTTCCCTGGCAAAATCCTGAAGGGCCTTTTGTCTGCCCTTTAGAGGCAAATTCACTCTTACCCTGTCTCCTCTTTTTAAGAATTTTTCCGCTTGGCGGACTCTGGTTTCCAAATCGTGCCGGGAGATGTTGAAAGTTAATCTGATTCCTTTCAGTTCTCCGCCTTTATGCTTATGGGTGGTTTTTTCTTTCTTTTTTTCCCGATAAAGATATTTTCCGTAATCTCCAAGGCGGCAAACCGGCGGTTCCAACTTTTCCGTCACCTGTATCAAATCCAATTTGCGTTCTATGGCAAGTCGGGCAGCTTCTTCAAAAGAAACAACTCCCAATTGTTTTCCGTTTTCGTCGATCAGTCTGACTTCCCGCGCCCTTATTTGTCTGTTGATTAATGGTTTTTTAAACAAAGTTTTGTGGAGGTGGGGAGGATGAACTCCCGTCCAAAAATATCGCCAAAATATTTCTACAGATTTAGTCTGTTTTAAATTAGAAACAGCGGATTAAAAACAGACAAAATTCCGATGTCTCTTGCCTCTATTTTTTTTGATGATTCTCCGAGGCGAAAAATCATCTATCTCGAAAAAATTGACACCCGCCTTACCCTATCGAGAATCGGATAAAACAGATGGCTTACGGTTTAAGCGTAAGCGGGAGCAAGTTTTGGACTTGCAAATAAGTTGGCACTTATTTTTATTCTCGAAGTTTATTGAGATTCGAGAATACTCAATCTGCCTATTTTGGTAAAAATCTTTGTCGATTCATTCACCCCCGCAGGTTCAGTTCTCTTTTTATATTTATTTTAATCTCCCGTTTTTTGATCGATTCTCTCTTGTCGAATCTTTTCTTCCCTTTGGCTATGCCGAATTCAAGCTTTATTTTGCCTTTTACAGTATATACCTTTAAAGGTATTAAAGTCAACCCTTTTTCTTTTGATTTTCCGATCAGATGCCTGATTTCTTCTTTTTGTAAAAGAAGTTTTCTCAACCGTCCGGGCAGATAATCGGCCGGAGTGTTTTTCGGCTGATAAGGGGGGATTTTCGCCCCGATCCAGAACATTTCTTCGTTCTTAACAATTACGTAAGAACCGGCCAGGTTTATTCCCCTGGTTTTAAGGGATTTCACTTCTTGACCCTGCAAAACAATGCCTGCCTGTAATTTTTCCAGTATTTCGTAATCGAAATAGGCTTTTTTGTTTTCAGCAATAATTTCCATAGTTTTTCTTACTTTAAGTTTAACAGAAAATATGATAATCTGAAACCGATGATAAGGCAAGAAATCAAAAATTCGGTTCAAAAAGCGGTGAAAAACCTTTACGGAAAGGAAATTCCGGCCATTGTTGAACGCTCGGCCGAACCGTCTTTCGGCGACTATACCACTAATGCGGCCATGGTTCTTAAAAAGAATCCCGGGGAAATTGCGGCTGAAATAAAGTCAATCCTTGAGAAAAGCAAGATGATAAAAGAGATGGAAGTGAAAAACGGCTTTATTAATTTTTTCCTTTCCGAGGAATATTTACA
>DATKWJ010000021.1:0-9192 GCA_035529635.1 Patescibacteria group bacterium | reverse complement strand
TTAAGGCAGTTTTTGTCTAGCTGAATCGTAAATTGTTTTTTTATCCTTTGATAATAATCTTTTTTTTCTTTTCCTTCAGGATTTTGGGGATTCTAATGGTTAGCACGCCGTTCTTCATTTCAGCTACGGCTCTTTGCGGGTCAGCTTCAACCGGTACGATGATTTCTCTTGAAAAACTGCCCCAAAAGCATTCCTGACAGAAATAATCTCCTTCTTCTTTAAAAGGTTTTTCTCTGTTTCCCCTGATGCTGATAATATCCCTTTCTATAGAAATATCCAAATCTTCGGGTTTGACGCCGGCAATGGCCGACTGGATAACCAAATCGTTTTCCGTTTGGTAAATATCAACGGCCAGCTGTCCCTCTTCATCTTTGTTGAAAGAAGGCCACTTTTTGCCCCTTTTGGCCGGTTTTTCCTCTTCCGCTTCTTCGGCCAACGAGGCAGGGGTCGGAGATTTTTCTTCTTCCGGCATTGCCGCCTGGATTTCTATTTTTCTTGTTTTTATCTCGGGAAATTTGTCTTCTTTTGGTACTTCACTTTCTTTTTTTCTTGTTTTCGGTTTTTTGCTTTTCTTTTTCGTTTCTTCCCATAAAGGGGATTCAAGAGACGGAGAAGATTCTTTTTTCTCTTCCGTTTCTTCTTCCACCATTGGTTCATCGATATCCATTCCCTTTTTCAATTTTTCAAAAAATGACGCCATATGTCTTTTTAATTTATTTATATTTTACAGACGCTTTTTATTTTTTTCAACTTTTTAAAAGAGAAATAGAGAAAAATCGCCAGATAAACTAAAACGGCAATCGGGATCAAGAAGGAAAGTTTGCCTGACAGCTCCATTATAGAAAAATTGTAAAGCCCGTGCAAGACAACGGCCTGGATCAGACCGATTGCCAGCAGGTTTTTCCCTTTTTTCGTTTCAAAAATGGCCAGAGCCCAGAAATAGCCGAGGCTGCCGGAGCATAAAGCGTGCAGAAAAGTCGCCCCCCAGAACCTTAAAAGGCTGACGGTAAAAACGTTTCCCAATAAGAAAACCGGACCCAGAGAAAACAAAATCAGAATATTTTCAGCGGCCGCAAAACCGAGGGCGGCGATTATCATATAAAGCATTATGTCTATCGGTTCGTCGAATTCCGGATGATCCAGGACTTTTTCTCTGACTACCAGGTATTTCAGAAATTCTTCGATCAGGGCCACGCCGATAAAGATATTGAGAAAGGTCAGCAGAGACGGGGAGAATTTCAACTCCTGTAAAAAGCCAAGAATGCCCATTTCCAGCAGAATAGCCGGTAAAGCCGCCAAAATGCCGTAAAAGAAAATTTTCAGGACCATGCGGTTGGATTCGGGATGGGCGTCCCGGCGGAGATAAAAAAGCAGCCAGATAATACTGGGTAAAATTCCGAAAAATAGGTAAAGGGGGTAAGACATGATTTTTTATCCGTTAAAAACGCTAATTAGGCCAGTTTTCTATCATCAAGCATTGTTTTTTATTTTTCAGGGGCAGTTTTTGATAAATTTCTTCGGTAATGAAGGGCAGAAAAGGATGCAAAAGCTTCAAAGAATTCAATAAGACGTAGAGCAGTATCTTTTGGCTGTCTTCCTTGTCTTTTTGCAGTTTGCTTTCTTCAATATAGAAATCGCAGAAATCGTGCCAGAAGAAATCGTAAGCCAAGCGGGCGGCCTGGCCGAATTGAAAGTTGTCTATATTTTGGCTGACGGCTTTCGTTGTTTTCTCCAGGGCCTTCAGTATTTTTTTATCCGCGGCAGTCAGTTTCCGGCTTTTGACGGCTGCTTTCAATTCTTGGCCGGTCAATTCGTTCCGGCCGGTCTCTGTCAACAACATGGTAAATCTTGCCGCATTCCAAATTTTGTTGCAGAATTTCTTTCCCATGACGATGTTGTCCTCGACAAAGTGAATATCCTGGCCGCCGGTCAGCTGCCAGCAAAGGCCGAAGCGGCTGGCGTCAGCTCCGTATTTTTCAATCAGCTCAATCGGATTTATACCGGTTCCCAGGGATTTGGACATTCTTTTGCCTTCTTTGGTCAAAACCGTGGGATGGACGTAAACCGTTGAAAAAGGGGCGTGGCCGGTGAATTCCAAACCGGAAAATACCATTCTGGCCACCCAAAGATTTATGATATCCCTGGCTGTTGACAGGACATCGGTCGGGTAAAATTCTTTGAAATCGCCTTTGTCTTTTTTTGCCGGCCAGCCGAGCGTGGCCAAAGGCCAGAGAGCTGAAGAAAACCAAGTGTCAAGTACATCGTTTTCCCCTTCAATGGGTATTTTGTGTCCCCACCAGATTTGGCGGGAAAGGCACCAGTCTTTGATGTTTTTCAGCCAGTCGAAATAAATCTTTTCAAAGTTTTTGGGTATAAATCTGACTTGGCCACTTTTGACCGCTTTGATTGCTTTTTCCGCCAGCTTGTCCATTTTCAAAAACCATTGTTTCGAGGGAAGCGGCTCGATCAAGGAATGACAGCGGTAGCAGATAGGCAGGGAATAATCGTAATCTTCGATTTTCTCAATCAGATTTTCTTTTTGCAGGATTTCCATCACCTTTTCACGGCATTCGAGAGAAGTCAGCCCTTGGCAGATTTTCGCTTCTTGAGTCATTCTGCCGTTTTCGCCGATGACTTTAACTGAAGCCAGATTGTGCCTTTCTTTGATTTCCCAGTCGGTCATATCATGGGCCGGGGTGACTTTTACAGCCCCGCTGCCGAATTTTTGGTCTACGGCGCTGTCGGCGATAACGGGAATCTCTTTGTTTTGAATCGGCAGAAGAACCGTGGCGCCGATGAGATTCTTATATCTTTTATCTTTGGGATTAACAGCCACGGCCGTGTCCCCCAGCATGGTTTCCGGCCTGGTGGTGGCCACGATGATGAATCCGGAGTTTCCTTTCAAAGGATATTTCAAATGCCATAACTTTCCTTTTTTTCCCTGGTATTCCAATTCCAAATCAGAGAGGGATGTCCGGCATCTCGGGCACCAGTTGACCACTCTTTCTCCCTGATAAATCCAGCCCTTTTGGAGATAATAAGAAAAAGCGTATTTGACCGCCTCGGCGTAATCCTTATCCATGGTAAAGCTGGTTCTTGACCAATCAAGTGAACAGCCCAGTTTTCGAAACTGGTTGAGAATCAGATTGCCGTATTTTTCTTTCCAGAGCCAGACCTTTTCAATGAATTTTTCCCGGCCCAAATCATGCCTGGTCAGTCCTTCTTTTTTCAGCTGTTTTTCCACCACGTTCTGGGTGGCGATGCCGGCATGGTCAGTACCCGGCAGCCAAAGGGTTTTGAACCCTTGCATTCTTTTTTTCCTGGTCAGAATATCCTGGATGGTGGCGTTCAAGGCATGGCCCATATGGAGTTCGCCGGTGACGTTGGGCGGCGGGATGACGATGGTAAAGGATTTTTTTCTTTGGCCGGGAAGATTATCCGGATTGAAAAAACCGCTGGCCAGCCAAAGCCGATAAATTTCATCCTCGACTTTTCGAGGTTGGTAAGTTTTAGCGAGTTCTTCCATAATTGTCCCTCTTATATTTTCAGATTAGCATTTGCCTTGATTTTTTGCCAACTTTTCGTTTTTTTCTTCCGGTTAGCGTAAGCTGCCACGGCCGCCATGACAGCATTGTCAGTGCAGAGATTTTTCAGCGGCACCAGCAGATCGGCTTTTATTTTCTGATTTCTGATTTTTAAAGCGAATTGTTTTCTTAACTCCTGGTTGGCCGCCACCCCGCCGGCCAAAACAATCGATTTGGCCCGGCAGTCTCTGGCTGCTTTCAGGGTTTTAAAGATTAAGACGTCGATAATCGCCTGCTGGATTTCAGCGGCCATTTCTCGGAGATATTGTCTGTTTTTCCTGATTTTCGGCGAGCGTTTTTTAAAATCGTAGAGAACAGCTGTTTTCAAGCCGGAAAAGCTGAAATCGTAATTTTTCTGATAAATCATCGGTCTGGGCAGTTCGATTCCCAATTTCTTATTTTTCAAGCCGGCCGCAGCTGCCGCGATAGCTGGTCCGCCCGGATAACCCAAATCCAGTATTCTGGCCGCTTTGTCAAAGCATTCGCCAGCCGCATCGTCGCGGGTTTCTCCTAAAACTCTGTATCGGCCGGCATTCTTCATCAAAATGAGCTGGCTGTGCCCGCCGGAAACAATCAGGCAGACGGCCGGAAAATCTTTGATCTTATTGGCCAGCAGGTGCGCTTCAACATGATTTACCGGCACTATGGCCAGTTTCATGTCTTTGGCCAGATCTTTGGCGAAATTTATGCCAGTCCATAAACAGGGTTCCAGGCCTGGTCCGACGGTAACAGCGATCAGATCGATTTTTCCTTTGTTTTTTTTCAGGGCTTTTTTCAGGATTATCGGCAGATTTTTTTGATGTTCCCTTTTGGCCAGCATGGGATAAACACCGCCGTATTCGGCATGTAGTTTCGTTTGGGAAGAAACGACATTAGTCAAAATTCGCCATTCGGCATTTTTGATTTCCAATATGGCGAGGCAAGTATCATCGCAGCTTGTTTCAATGGCTAAAATTTTCATATATTAGTATCTTTACAAATACCATAAATTAAATTAAGATAGAAGAGAAATTTAAGGTCCCATCGTCTAGCCTGGTCCAGGACATTAGGTTTTCATCCTAAAAACACCGGTTCAAATCCGGTTGGGACCGCATGAACAACAACTATCTGGCTGTTTCTTCCGCCAATGACCTGAAAAATCCCAAGGACAGGATTATTTACAGGTGTTTTGAGATTTTGCCGGCTTTTCTTTCCTGGGGAACTCTTTTTCTGGCTTTTATTTTATCCTGGCTGGCCCCGGTCGTGGTGGCGTTTTTCATCATTATTTTCGACTGCTTCTGGCTTTTCCGTGTTTTTTATTTGTCTTTCCATCAGTTCGCCAGCTACGGGTTGATGAAAAAAAATCTCTCGGTCAATTGGCTGGAAAAAGTGAAAAAAATCAAGAATTGGCAAGACATTCACCATTTGATTGTTTTACCGATGTCCAAGGAAAAAATCGGCATTGTCGAATCCTCTCTTGAATCTTTGTTGGAAGCAAGTTATCCCAAGGAAAAAATGATAGTGGTCTTGACTATCGAAGAGAGGGCCGGTCAAGAAGCGGCAGAAATTGGCCGAAAGATGGAAAAGCAGTTCGCCGGGAAATTTTTCAGGTTTTTAGTCATTTACCATCCTTCGGACATGCCGGGAGAAATTGTCGGCAAAGGTTCCAATGTCGCTTGGGCGATCAAAAAAGCGAAAGAGCTGATAATCGAGCCCTTGGCCCTGGCAAAAGAAAAAATCATTGTTTCCAGTTTCGACATCGATACCAGGCCTTATCATAACTATTTTTCCGTTTTAACCTGGCATTATTTGACTTGTTCAAAGCCATTGAAAAGCAGTTATCAGCCGATTCCGGTTTATAATAACAATATCTGGCAGGCCCCGTCTTTCTCCAGAATAATCGCCAGTTCCGGCACCTTTTGGCAGATGATGCAGCAGGAAAGGCCGGAACAGCTGGTCAGTTATTCTTCGCATTCCCTGCCTTTCGAAATCCTAGAAAAAGTCGGCTATCCCCAAAACGTTGTTTCCGACGATTCGCGGATTTTTTGGAAAGCCTATTTCGCCTGTCAGGGCGATTATAAAGTCGTGCCTCTTTATTATCCGGTTTCCATGGATGCCGTGCTGGCCGAGAACTTTTTGAAAACAGCCGTCAACCAGTACAAGCAGCAGAGAAGATGGGCTTGGGGCTGCGAAAACATTCCTTACGTTCTTTACGGATTTTTGAAAAATAAGAAAATCCCTTTAAAAGAAAAAATCCGCCACTCTTTCATTATTTTGGACGGTTTTTGGTCTTGGGCAGTGGCTGCCCTTCTTATTTTTTTCTTGGGCTGGCTGCCTTTGCTGGTGGCCGGCGAGAATTTCCAAGTCACCCTTTTATCCTACAATTTGCCGAGATTGACGAGCAGGATCATGACCGTGGCCATGGCCGGCATGCTTTTCTCAGCTGTTTTGAGTTTTTTGATTTTACCGCCCCGGCCGAAGAATTTCGGCAGAAGCAAAAATCTTTCCATGATTTTCCAATGGCTGCTGTTGCCTTTCACACTGATTATTTTCGGGGCCTTGCCGGCTTTGGAAGCCCAAACCAGGTTGGCTTTGAAGAAATATCTGGGCTTTTGGGTGACGGAAAAAATCCGCAAGTGATTTTATTCCAAATGGATTTTTTTATCAAAAGAGGCTAATTTTTCCCGCAAAAAAGGGAAATTTTTAAGTTTAGGGTCCTTTTGCAGGATTTCTTTTGCCGCGCCTCTGGTTTTTTCCAGCAGTTCAACGTCTGACAGAGAAGCCATGACGAAATCAGGTATGCCCCACTGCCTCTGGCCGGTCAAATCACCCGGCCCCCTTAATTTTAAATCCTTTTCCGCCAATTCAAAACCGTCCTGGGAAATAGTCATGGCTTTCAGCCGCGGATTGTTTGAAAATTCGGAAAAAAGCAGGCAGTACGACTGGTATTTGCCCCGGCCCACCCTGCCTCTGAACTGGTGGAGCTGAGCCAAGCCGAACTTATCGGCGCCTTCAATCATCATGATGCTGGCGTTGGGAAAATCAATGCCTACTTCGATGACTGAGGTTGAAACAAGAATATTGGTTTTTTCTTTTTTAAAGCCGACCAGGATTTTTTCTTTTTCTTCGGCTTTCATTTTTCCGTGGAGCATTCCGACGTTCAAGTCTGAAAAAACGTTTTTTGACAGTTTTTCGTATTCTTCTTTGACTGCTTTGACTTCCACCCAAGAAGAAGCGCGTTTGTTGAAAGGCAGATTTTGCCCATTGGCAGTTTTGGCGGAAGACGGTTCGATCCTCGGGCAGATGACGAATACCTGCCGGCCGGACTTCACTTCTTTTCTGATGAAATCATAGGCTTGCTGCCTTTTCTTGGCAGGAACGATTTTGGTGATTATCTTTTTTCTTCCTTTCGGCATTTCTTTTATCAGGGACAAATCCAAATCGCCGTAAAGGGTCAAAGTCAGCGTTCTGGGTATGGGGGTGGCTGACATGGAAAGAAGATGAGGCAGAAACTTTTGTTTACGGCATAGAGCAGCCCTTTGTCTTATGCCGAAGCGGTGCTGTTCGTCGATAATCACCAGCCCCAGTTTTTTAAATTCCACTTTTTCTTGGACCAAAGCGTGGGTGCCGATCAAAATGTCTATCCGGCCGTTCTTGGTTTTTTCGATGATTTCTTTTCTTTTTATTTTTTTTCCGGATGAAAAGTTTTCTTTGCCCGTAATCAGGCCGATTTTCAGGCCGAAGCCCTTTAATAGGCTGCTGATTGTTTTGAAATGCTGTTTGGCCAGGATTTCGGTCGGCGCCATAAAAGCGACTTGAAAGCCGGCCTTGGCCGTATTGAGGGCAGCCATAACCGCCACGATTGTTTTTCCCGAGCCCACGTCGCCGTCCAAAAGCCTGTTCATCGGCTTTGTTTTTTCCAAGTCTTTCAGAATCTGCCAGGCCGATTTTTTCTGGTCAGCCGTCAGTTTGAAAGGCAAAGTTTTGACGAATTTTTTAATCAGAGCGAGGTCAAGGGGGATAACGGTCGCCTTCTCTCCGGCCAGCCTTATCTTTTCGGAAAGAATGGCCAGAGTCATGTCAAAAAGCTCTTCGAAAACGAATCTTTTCTTGGCCAGTTCAGCCTTGGCCAAAGTGTCGGGAAAATGGATCTGCCAGATAGCTTCTTTAATCGGCAGGAATCCGTATTTTTGGCCTATTTCCAAGGGCAAGGTTTCAGGAATTTCATTTCTTATTCTTGTCAGCAGCGGCTTGACGATGAATCTCAGCCAGCGCGAAGACATGCCTTCGGTTTCGGGATAAATCGGGATGATCCTTCCAGTATGGGTGGAATCGAAATTTATCTTGTCTAGTTCGTTTACCCGAGCTGCAGCGAAGGGTAAAGAAGAGGATTTATCCTCTTCGCCTGTTATAGAAGGGCCATTAAAGGAAACAGCTGAGAAAGGAATTTTTTCGTAAGCCGGGCTTGATAAATATTTTTTGCCGTTTTTGGAAACCATTTTGCCGGCCAGGAAAACGAAATCGTCTTTTTTCAGGGTATTTATCAGATACGGCTGGTTGAACCAGGTGGCCCGGATGCTGCCGGATTGGTCGCTTATTTTTGCTTCGGTAATGTACATTCTTCTTTTAAACGTTCTGATGTTCCTGATTTCCGTGATTTTTCCCTGCAAACAGACGATTTTTTCCGGCTCAGCTTTGGAAACCGGAATAATATCGGAAAAATCCTCATAGCGGTGGGGAAAATGAAAAATAAGCTGGCCGATTGTTTCGATTCCCAGTTTTTTCAGTTTTCTCTGGTACTGGGGGCCGACATGAGGAATTTTTTCAATGGGCGTAGAAAGATTCATGCGCGCCCGAGAGGAATCGAACCTCTAACCTTCTGATCCGCAATCAGATGTTCTGTCCGTTGAACTACGGGCGCCGGACAGATTAATGATATCAAAATATTACTTTTTTTCAAATTGACTCAAGCGTTTTAAAAAGATAAGATAAAGAATAATTGGAGAGGTGGCTGAGCGGCTGAAAGCAGCATCCTGCTAAGATGTTGAGCCTTAACGGGCTCCGTGGGTTCGAATCCCACCCTCTCCGCTTTTTTCGGTGGGGTGCGAGAGCGGTTGAATCGGGCAGTCTTGAAAACTGCTATACCAGCAATGGTATCGTGGGTTCGAATCCCACCCCCACCGCCCATCAGATTATGGAAAAAGGAAAGCGAAAATATAACTTGCAGGAATACCAAAAGTTCTGCAAAAAAACTGCCAAGAAATTTTCCAACAAGGAAAAAGAAATTTTTACTTGGGGATTGGGTATTGCCGGAGAAGCCGGCGACGTGGCCGGCTGCATCAAAAAAACTTTCAGTCACAAAAACGACCAGAAAGACGGCATCAGGGAGAATCTGGGAGACGTTTTGTGGTACGCCGGGATGATCTGCAATTTTTTCAATTGGGATTTTCAGGAGATTCTCGAAGAAAACGTCAAAAAACTGAAAAAAAGATATCCTGACGGTTTCAAATCGGAGAAGGCTCGGAGAAAAGGAAACAGAATAGATTGGAACGAAAAATAAAAGGCCCTGAACGATTGCCGTTCAAGACCTTATGTTTAGCAGATTAAACTATCTGCTTTTTGTTTTTTT
>DATKWJ010000020.1:0-3444 GCA_035529635.1 Patescibacteria group bacterium | reverse complement strand
TAAAAAGGCACTATTTGTGTTTTTTCTGGGAAAGGTTCGAGATTAAGGGCAAAAAAATTGCCAACTCAGAGCCTACCCGGCTGTTTAAAGCCCTGATCGAAGCTGATAGAGTTCGAAGAAGGGGTCTAATGGGTGGCTAAGCAGATTCGAACTGCCACTGAGAGTTCCACAAACTCTTGTGCTGCCATTACACCATAGCCACCATTATGGTGTCCCTAGTAGGAATCGAACCTACATCACCGGCTTAGAAGGCCAGTGCTTTATCCGTTAAGCTATAGGGACGAACGTTCCAACTCCAAAATTTTATCTTAAAAATTACGGTCAGTCAATACGTGATGAGTTACTTACCTGAAAGGATTCGGATATATTTTGGAATCAACGGCCTGGAAATTATCATTCCTTCGCTGCCATTCTTCCAGAACCTTTTGTTGGCTGATCATATCAAGCTTCAAAAGTTCTTCTTTCCCAAGGGTTTCACCCTGGAATTCAGCCGAAAAAATATAAAAATAGTAAAAGACGAGGGAACCCAAAAAAGAAATAATGATAAACGATATCAAAAAAGCCAAAAAACTCCTTTCAGCCAGGAATCTCGGCAGGTTTTTCAAATTTTTGGCGGATTTTATCGATTTCAGTTTAGGCATTTTATTTTACGAAAACTTTAACGGAAAAATTAGACTTGACTCCTTCTGAAACAACATCTTTGTCTTCCGAAGGTTTGTTAACACTTATTCTCTGCACTTCAAGCAGATAAAGGCTGTTTTCCATTTTCTCCAAGAATTTAATGAAATCAAGGAAAGAGCCGGTGGTGGCTGCTTGAAAAGTAATGGAAGGCCAAAAATCTTTTTCCGTTTTAGTGTTTAAAGCCGATAAAATTTCGATTTCAAGGCGGCATTCTTTAGCGGTTCTTTCCAGAAAACCGATGAACTCCACTGGCACCCCTGAGTTGACGAACAGCTTGTCGATTTCTTTCAAAAGATATTGGAGCTCCGAATACAAACCCTCAAACTCTTTAAGATTGGCGATTTTTGCCTCCAGAGCGGAGAATTCTTCTTTCTGAGCAGCCAATTTTCCGGACTTTCCTTTAATTTCATTAAATAAAGGCAAAATGACGAAAATAAACGCCAGGACAACTAAAAGCGCGGAAACCGCCAAAGTCAAATAAATTTTCTTTTTTATTTCCATTTTGTTTTAAAATTCACCGTGAAGTTGATGTCCGCTGACTTCAGCCAGCAGACGGCCGGAAAATCAATCTCTTCAAAAATTTCCTTTTTTTCCAAATTTTCCTTAAAAAGAAGCAAATCGTCGCGGCTGCCGGCAAAACCAGCCAAAACGTATTCCACTTCTTTTTCTCCGACAACTTTCAGATTGGCCGATAAATTGGTCAGGTAAATTCCTGAAGGAACGGTTTCCGAAATTTCCTGCAAAATTTCTACCGTCTTAAACCGCTCTTGGTAAAAAGAATCCAATTTCGAAAGAGTTTCGTTGAAACTGACTAAATTTTTCCGGAGAAGCTGCGTCTGAGGCGTTTCAAATTCCCTTTCTCTCTGTTGATAGATGATTTTACGGGCTTCCGTTTCCCCGGAAATGAAAATGCTTGTCGCGTATAAAATCAAAGAAAAACAAATAAAAACCGCCAAGATATTTATCCCTAAAATCAGAATAATCTGCCAATTTTCTTCCTGCAGGATTTCTTTTTTGTATTGCGGCGGTAAAAGATTCATCGTTTGTTTAATTTATTTTCCTATTATCCCTTTTAAAGCCAAACCCAGAACAGTGGCATAACCCAAAGATTCTTCTTGGCTGTAAGTTGAAATTTTGCCTTTGCTCCGTTTCTGAACAGGCAAAATATTCACCCAAGGGTCGCCGATTTCAACCGGCATTTTAAGCTGGGAAGAAAGAAAACCGGTCAAGCCTTTCAAACCGGCCCCTCCTCCGCAGATCAAAATTTTTTCTATTTTTTTGCCGTCCACGGGCAAATGTTCATGGGAAGCATGGCTCTGGTAATAATCAAGGTATTTTTTGATTTGTTCGGTCAAGTCGGTCAAAGCAGGGATAAGCGAGTCAAAAACCTCTTGTCCCGTCTTTGAGGACTTTTCTTCCAAACCGTATTTTGTTTTCAATTTTTCGGCTTTAACCAAATCGACTTTCATAACTCGGGAAACGGCTTCGGTGAAACTTTGAGAAGAAACGGGTATGGAAAAAGTGAATCTTACGGAACGGCCGGCGAAAATGATAAAAGCGCTTTGATTGGCACCGAAGTCAATCAAAAGAACTGGCTGAACAGCGATTTCATCCTTGATTAAAGCGCGGCTGACCGCTAAAGATTCAAGTTCCAAAACAACCGGCTTGATATTGGCTTTTTCAAGGCAAACAATGTAAGAATCGATTATTTTCTTGGGAAAAGCGGCGATTAAAACGTCGAGATGGTCCAGATGATTAGCCAGCGGGGAGATAACTTCATAATCGAGATAAACTTCTTCAATCGGCAAGGGTATGTAGTTTTCAGCTTCGAAAACCACGGCTGATTTCAAGTCTTCTTCCGAAAGCCGTGGCATCTGGATTACCTGTAAAAAAGCTTTTTCTTCCGACAAGGAAACTACGGCGTTTCTCGTTGCCAATTTTTCCCCTTTGATTTCCCTGACCGTTTTTTTGATAATTTCCGCCAGCTCGTCCGGTTTTCTGATTTCTCCTTTTCTGATTATGCCTGGTTTAATCCGGCTCTCGGCGTAAGAAGCCAAATCAAAAGATTCGCCTTTTTTCTTGAGCTTGGCGATTTTCAAAGACAAATTGGAAATATCCAGTCCGAAAGCTTTTTGTTTCAAATTAAGAAAACTGAGCATTGAAAAATTGAATATTTTAATAAGTTTCCTCCCAATGTTCAATAGTGACAATCGGAGAATAGGGCGGTTTTTCTCCTTCGGGCGGTTCCGGTCCTCCCCAGGCTCCTTCAAAAATAACGGTATTGTCCAAATATAGGTTGATAACCTGCCAACCGCTTATGATGGAAATTTTCCGGCCCAATAATCCTCCGGTAAGATTGAACGTCTGAGGCAAGCTTATCAACGATATTTCGTCGTTGGCGTAAATCAATCCCGTTATCTCGATGTTTTGCAAGGAAGAGTAAAGACCGAAGTTGATTTTCGCCTTGGTCAGAAGGCCGGACGGTATGCCGGGACCCGGGTCATTGATCGTCAATTGGTTAAAACCGCAATATTTATCGCCCAATTTGGTCCAGCAGTCCTTTTTTCCGATATCCACCGTGCGGTCGGCCACCAAAATTCCGTTGATTTCCAATTTTCGGCCGCCTTTCAAATTAACAATGCCGGTAACGTAAGTAATTTTATTATTCAAAATCAAAGTTCCGCCAAGACCAATTTGCCATAAAAGATCTTCAAATTCATCAGCCGTAAAAACGCATTGCGTGCTGCATTGAACGCCGTTGCA
>DATKWJ010000019.1:0-23105 GCA_035529635.1 Patescibacteria group bacterium | reverse complement strand
CTGTTTCCCGTTAAAACCGAAATTGCAAATTATTTGACTTAACCACCGATAGCTACGTTGATAAGAGCCACGATTCCTCTGGCAAGCAGAGCCACGATTATACCGATAACCGCGTACATAACCATATCTCTGGCTTTTTTGACTTTTTCAGGGTCGCCTTGGGCGGTAACAAAGTTAACGCCGGCAATAACAATGAAGATGGCGGCCACGAACAACAAGATGTAGAAAATCCAGTCAGCAATGATTTCAAGCGTATCCATGACCGATAAGGTGGTAAGTTGACTCTGTTCCGGAACAATTCTTGGACTTCCTGCCGGGACATCCCAATCTTCTTGAGCAAGGGATAAAACCGGCAAAGCCAGACAACCTGCCAGGATTAAAGTTAGAATGATTTTTTTCATTTTTGTTTTGTTTGAAATTTCTTTAACTCGACCTTTTTGTTTTTAAAACTCCGCCGTTTTCCGCTAAAATCCTATGGCTGTTCTTAACAAAGAAATCAATCCCCGGGAAAGGAAAATAACCAGCAGACCGATCAAAGTGTATAAGATTATATTTTTCCCGTTCTGGATTTTTGCCGGGTCGCCTTGGGCAGCGATAATATAAATACCGCCGACAACGATCAATAAAGGGGCCAGGGCCAAAGCAATCGTAAAGATAAAATTAGCAATGGCCAGAATCAAATCGCTGAACTCCTCATATCCCAAAGGATTTTGAAGCTGCAAGGCCGAAGCCGACGGCGGCACCAGTAGAAAAGCCACAATAAAAATGAATGTTTTTTTTCTTAAGCTCATATTTTTATTTTACCAGAATTATGGCGTAATGGTAAGGGCTGGCTTCAAACTCTTTTTCAATCCGCAGATTCAGGTCAAGAGCCAATTCTTTCAGCTCTTCCGGGGAGACCTTTCCCTCTTTGGGGCCCAGGGAAGCGTTCTTCTTCCAATCAACCACCAGAATCCTGCCGCCTTTTTTCAAAACTCTTTTGCCTTCGATTAAAATGTCTTTTTTCTTCTCCGCCTGAAAAAAAAGGTTGCTCATTAAAACCAGATCGCAACTTTCTTCAACGATTTCAGTCGTCTTCTCGACATCAGCCAGAATCGTCTGAATATTGGAAACATTGGCCAGTTGGGCTTTGATTTTCAGAGCGGCCAGCGGCTTGTCCAGAATATCCACGGCAAGGACGCGTCCGTCTTCCAATCTCTTCGCCAAAGGAATGACCCAGCCGCCGGAACCGCAGCCGAAATCGGCCGCCACCATATCTTCTCTTAATTCAATATTTCTTAAAATTTCATTCGGATTAAGAAAACCTTCCATAAATAATAAGTTTAAAAATTATCAGATACAGGTCACCGAAGCCACTTTATCCGACTTTTCCAATCTCATCAGCCGGACGCCCTGGGTCGAGCGGGAAAGCTTGGGAATCTGGGAAATTTTCGTCCTGATGACCTGGCCTTTTTGGGAAATAACGATCAAATCCTCTTCTTGGCCGGTCAGAACCATAGCAGACAGCAGATTGCCGGTCTTGGGAGTGACATTGGCGGTTTTGATTCCCGAACCTCCTCTGCCCTGAATTTTATATTCTTTAATGTCGGTTCTTTTGCCGAAGCCGTTTTCCGTGACAATGGCCAGATATTCGTGCGTTTTTTCCTTCTGATCTGCCTGACTGATTACTTCGGCCGCCACCACTTCGTCTCCTTTTCTTAATCTGATTCCCTTAATGCCTGAAGCTGTTCTGCCCATTGATCTGACGTCTTTTTCCTTGAAACGGATGGATTGGCCTTTCTTAGTGACGAAGATTATCTCGTCCTGGCCAGTGGTTTTCTGGACGCTTTTAAGTTCGTCTCCCTTTTTCAAGGAAATGGCTATCAAGCCGGTTTTCCTGATATTGTCAAAATCGCTTAAAGGGGTTTTCTTGATTATACCGTTTTTGGTGACCATAAGCAAATATTTGACGCCTTCTGACTGGTCTTTCTTATTGAGCGTTCTCAGGCAAAGAATCTTGTCCTGAGGGGAAATTTCCAGGAAATTCAAAAGGCCGCGTCCCCGGGCCACCCTCTGGCCTTCGGGGATCTCGTAAACCGGCGTGCAGAAGACTTTGCCGGAATCAGTGAAGAAGAACAAAGAATCATGGGTCTGAGCGGAAAGAAAATGCTCAACCACGTCGTCTTGAAGCGTCTTCATGCCCATAATTCCCTTACCGCCTCTTTTCTGAATCTTATAGGTCCTGGGGTTGATTCTTTTAATGTAACCGCCCTGGGTCAAAGTGATAATTGTTTCTTCCTGGGGAATCAAATCCTCTTCGGCGATTTCTCCTATATTTTGGATCTGGACTTTCGTCCTTCTTTCATCGCCGAAATTCTCCTTGACTTCTTTCAGTTCTTTTTTAACCGTTTCTTTTATCTTTTTCGGATTTTTAAGAAGCTCGGTCAGTTCTTTGATTTTTTCTTTGAGTAATTTCAGCTCGTCTTCGATCTTCTTCCTTTCCAATTTGGCCAAAGCCGAAAGTTTGGTTTCCAGAATGGCGTTGGCCTGAATTTTCGTCAAACGGAACCTTTTGATTAAGTTCTTTTCAGCTTCTTCCCGGTTGGCCGAATTTTTTATTATTCTGATCACCTCGTCGATATTGGCCAAGCATTTATGCAGACCTTCCAAGATATGGGCTCTTTCTTCAGCTTTGAGCAAATCGTATTTCGTCCTCCTGGTGACCACTTCCAACCGGTGATCGATGAAATAGCTTAACAGCTCAACCAAATTCAAAACTCTGGGCTGGATGCCTTCAACCAAAGCTATCATGTTTAAATGGAAAGTTTTTTGAAGATCCGTGAATTTATAAAGACGGTTGAGGATTTTTTGAGGATAAGCGTCGCGGCCGAGCTCGATGACAATCCTCATACCCTCTTTGTCGGATTCATCCCTTATATCCTTGATTCCTTCTATCTTCTTTTCCTGAACCAAGCCGGCGAAACGCTCGATTAAAACCGATTTCTGGACCTGGAAAGGGATTTCAGTGATAACTATCAGCTTTTTGTCCGTTTTTTCCTGTTCGATCACTTCGGCCTTGCCCCGGGCGACAATCGGCCCTTTGCCCTGAGAATAGGCCTGGATTATTTCTTTCTGGTTGTAAATTATGCCGCCGGTCGGAAAATCCGGTCCCTGAATGAATTTAAAAAGCTCTTCGGTGTCTATTTTCGGATTTTCAATCAGATAAACCAAAGCATCGCAAATTTCCGACAGATTATGGGGAGGAATGTTCGTAGCCATACCCACGGCGATTCCTAAAGAGCCGTTCAGCAAAAGCTGAGGGACAGGCGAAGGCAAGACAGCCGGCTCTTTTCTGGTGCCGTCGTAATTTTCCGTGAAATCAACCGTATCCTTTTCAATGTCTTTCAGCATTTCTTCGCCGGTTTTCGAAAGCCTCATTTCCGTATTGTGGCTTATAAAACCGTTTGAAACGAAAGAATGGCACAAACTGTCAACTCTTAAAGAATAAACTCTTTGTTTTCTCTTTTTTCTAATAGAAACGATCTTATCAAACAGGTAACGATTCTTTATTAAGTTTTGAACAAGTTCCAAATCTCCCTGATTTAATATTCGTTTTAAAGAAGCATAATAATTCTCAAGTTTCGCGTATCTGTCTATATTATGGGTTTTAAGCCAAATCTTTTTTGAATGATTTTTATACTTTCTTCTCAAATATTGGGCAAGATAAGGAATATAGTCGGTTTTAGATAATATTTTGTAATCAGCGTTAATTTTAGAAAATTCATTTAATCTTTTTTTCTTCTGTTCTGAAACAAAACCAATTTGCTCTTTAAATAAGCCAATGTTGCCGTGGCCGCGAACAAACAATCTTGAAGTCGTTCTTGTTCTTTCCGGCCTTAGAAATGAATCAATGCCAAATCTCAAAAGCAAAATCTGCAGCTGTTCAAGCAATTTACTGCTGGTTGAAACATAAACTATTTCTATTGATTTTTGTTTTGTCTTTTTACTGCGATGCCGGCAGAGATAAATGGAACCGTCTCCCTCGAAAAGGCCCTTCAGAAAAGCGGCCGTTGATTTTTTGCTCGCATGAAAAACAGGTTCGGGAATTTCTTTTTGGGAAGCGGAAACATTTTTTAATCCTAAATTTTCAAAAAATTCAACGATATAAGAAGAATGTATTTCCAAAGAAGTATATTTCAACTTACTATAACCTGCCGGATTTCTTTCAAATTCGTGCAATTTACAATCTGGAAACAATTTCCTGAAACTGTTTTTAAAAGCATTTATGAATTTTTTGTCTGTATTTGTAAAACCAATGGATTTTGCGCCTAATTTTCTATGGGAAAGATAGCCTTCAGACAGAATTGCCCCGATTAAAAAAGCTAAATCCGGATTCATTTTTGAAGGCAGTTTATGTTTGATAACGCGCCTGTTTTCTGTTTCGGGATGATATTCTTTAAGATCAGCTTCGCTTGAATGCCAAAGAGTTTTATTATTCCTGTCGATAATCGCGAAATCTCCCTTTTCAATATCTTTAAACAATTTCCATTTGAATACGGGCTTACCTTGATCGTCTTTTTGAATGGTCAGAATAGGATGGTTCGTTGTCCCTTTTAATTTGTACCCCCTGAAACTTTCAATTTCCAAAACAGGATGAATGCCGGAATCAAACCATTTAGATACTGAGTTAGTTTTTCGGTCAAAAGACAAAACTTTTAGAGAAATATCTTCTTTCTGGGAAATTTCTCCTATTTTTTCCAAACATCGATCGGTAACCACCAAAGAATCACCCGTAATACAATACCTCATGGCTGCGAATTCGCTCGGATCATCGATCGAACCCATGTTTCCCTGTCCCTGAATCAAAGGATATCTCAAAGAAAAGAATTGGGCCATTCTTACCGCCGAGTCGTAAACCGCCTGATCGCCGTGCGGATGATAACGGCCGAGACAGCTGCCCACGACCGTGGCTGATTTTCTGAACCTGGCGTTATGCCTCAGTCCTTCTTCCAGCATGGTATACAAAATCCGGCGGTGAACCGGCTTCAAACCGTCCCTGACATCAGGCAAAGCCCGGGAAACAATCACCGACATGGCGTAATTGATATACGACTCCTGCATTTCCTCGGTAATTTCCCGCTGCCTAATAAGGCCGGCCTGGCCGATTTCCACTTTATGAGGACTGCTATTCTTATTATTCTTGTTGTTTTTCTTCTTGACCATAAATATCCGGTATTTCAAATGCCGGCATCTCGAATTCCGGCATCTCCGGTTCGGGAAGATTCAATTTTTCCTTGAACTCTCCCGTTTTAAAATTTGCCAGTTTATCCCCCAGGTTCCTGAACCAAAAAAAGAATAAGACCAGAGCGATGACGATGACAATCGTCCAAAGGATTATTTTTTTATTCTTTTCCGGCAAAACCCGAAGTTTTTTTAAAAAATCCATAGCTCTCCTTCTACAGCGAAAAGTTAAGACGACAAAACTATTATCTTGGCTTCTTCCGGCACAATATCTTTCTTTTTAACGGTCAGTTTCGGCAAAGGAGTCAATTTTTTAATGCCCATGGTTTTCAAAAATTTATCAAGGCCGTCAATCTTCAATTTCATTTTCGGCAATTGGTAATGCATGGGGATGGTGATGTTCGGCTCTATTTGAGACATTATCTTTACCGCTTCTTTGGCTGAAATGGTATAAACTCCGCCCACCGGAATCATTAAAACGTCGATCTCGCCGATTTTGTCAATTTGTTCAGGAGTCAGCTCTTTCTGTCCGAGGTCGCCCAAATGGCAAATTCGCAAATCCTCGGCTTCAATAACGTAAATAGTATTGGTTCCTCTTTCTTTGCCCGAAGACGAATCATGGAAAGCGGGAATTCCCTGAACGAAAACTTCTTTTTTCTCATATTCGCCCGGCCCGCTGACGACAAACGGTTCGCCGGCCACCGCTTTGACGTTGTTGTGGTCGGAATGGCTGTGGCTGACCAGTAAAATATCAGCTGTCAGCCTGGGAACTCTCAAACCGAGATCCTCAGAAAAAGGATCGATGACGATGCTAACATTGTTGTTCTTTCCCTGGCTTGAAGTTATCTGAAAACAAGATTGTCCGTACCAATTTATTATCATGATTTAATATTTTATCACAACTATTGCAAAGATTCAAGAAATATTGTAAATTTAATGGCATGAAAGACCTATTAGAAAAAAACAACTCAATAAAGCCGGTACAAATCGGCAAAATCGTTGAAGGAAAAATCATCGGCAAAGCGAGATCAGCTGTTTTTTTGGATTTGGGGCCGATGGGTACGGGTATAATTTACGGCCGGGAGTTTCAAGAAGTCAGGGAAGAAATAAAGAATCTGAAAATCGGCAACTCTCTTTTCGCCAAAATACTGAGTTTGGAGAATGAAGACGGCTATATCGAACTTTCCCTGAATCAGGCCTCCGACGAACTGACTTGGGAAAAATTGAGACAGCAAAAAGATAAAGATGAAATGCTGACCGTTAAAATTTCCGGTGTCAACAAAGGAGGGCTTTTGGCCGAAGTTTTCGGTATTCCCGCTTTTCTGCCGGTCTCCCAATTACTGCCGGAAAATTACCCAAGAGTTGAAAAAGGAGACGCTCTTAAAATAGTCGGAGAGCTTCAAAAATTCGTTGGCCAGGAAATGGAAGTTAAGATTTTCGATCTGGACCCCAGACAGGGAAAATTAATCTTGTCCGAAAAAGCCAAAGAGAACGAAAAAATAAAAGAAATTTTGAAAAATTACGAAGTCGGAGACATAGTTGAAGGAGAAATCACCGGTTTGACCGATTTCGGCGTTTTCATGAAATTCGGCAAAGAGAAGGACAAACTGGAAGGATTAATACACATCTCCGAATTAGACTGGCAGCTGATTGAAAACCCGGCTGATATCGTGAAAATAGGAGAAAAAGTCAAAGCGAAAATCATCAGTATTGCCGACAATAAGATTTCTTTGTCTCTGAAAGTCCTGAAAAAAGACCCTTGGCAGGAGTTTGAGAAAAAATACGATAAAGGGGACATTGTTGAGGGAAAAGTGAGCAAATTCAATCCTTACGGGGCTTTTATCCAGATTACCTCGAAAATCCAAGGGCTTTGCCATATTTCCGAATTCGGCACCAAGACGAAAATGGAAGAAACCCTGAAAATAGGCGAGAAATATAAATTTCAAATTCTTTCCCTTAATTCCGGCGAACACCGCATGAGTTTGAAGTTGGTTTAGTTCTGCCGGACAACAGATCAAAGTAAATTTACTAATTTACCGGATAAGGTTATAATATAATACAATCTGCTGTTTTATCATTGACTTATAAACCAATCGTGAAAAATTTGGCGAAAAATTTCATAATTATTCTGGTCATTTTTTTGGCTATTTCCGGCCTGCTGGCTTTGTTTTCAGAACCTTTTGAAAAGAAAGAAGAATTGTCTTTAACTCAGCTCATTGAAAAAATCAACCAGGGAGAAATAAAAAAGATAGCTGTTTCGGGCAACAATCTTGAAATAACCCTTCAAGATGAAACAAAAGCCCTGGCCTTGAAAGAAGAGGAAACCGCCCTTTCCCAATCTTTGCTAAATTACGGCGTTGACAAAGAAAAATTGGCAACAATGGAAATCGAAATGATAGAGAAAAAAGACGTTTGGACCTGGCTGATGCCCCTGCTCTTGGTGCTTCCTCTGGTCGTTTTCAGCTTGTTTTTTTGGATGATTTTCCGCCAGGCGAAAGGAGGAGCCATGCAGGCCTTCGACTTTACCAAAGCCAGAGCCAGATTATTCGGAGCTGAAGGCCATTCCAAGGAAAAAATAACTTTCAAGGACGTGGCCGGTCTGAAAGAAGCCAAAGAGGAATTGATGGAAGTGGTTGATTTTCTTAAAAATCCGAAAAAGTTTCTGCAGATGGGAGCCAGAATCCCCAGAGGAGTATTACTGATGGGCAGTCCTGGAACCGGCAAAACGCTTTTGGCCAGGGCAGTGGCCGGCGAAGCCCACGTACCTTTCTTTCATATCTCGGGCTCGGAATTCGTGGAAATGTTCGTCGGAGTGGGAGCCGGCCGAGTAAGGGATTTGTTTACCACTGCCAAAAAATCTGCTCCGGCCATAATTTTTATCGACGAACTCGATGCCATCGGCCGGCAACGGGGAACAGGTCTGGGTGGCGGACACGACGAAAGAGAACAGACCTTGAACCAAATCTTGGTTGAAATGGACGGTTTCGAAAGGGATACCAAATTGATCGTTTGCGCGGCCACCAACCGACCGGACGTCCTGGATCCCGCTCTATTGAGGCCGGGCAGATTCGACAGAAGAGTGGTTTTGGACGTACCTGACATAAACGACCGTGAAGCAATCTTAAAAATCCACTGTCAGGGAAAACCCCTGAATTCAAACGTGGATCTGCGGGAAGTCGCTGAAAGAACTCCCGGTTTTTCCGGGGCGGACTTGGCCAATGTGGTTAATGAAGCTGCTATTTTGGCTGCCAGAAAAGGCAAGCAACAAATCTTCCAGCAGGAACTCTTGGAATCGATTGAAAAGGTTCTGCTGGGGCCGGAAAGAAAAAGCCATATTTTATCGAAAAAAGAAAAAGAAATCGCCGCTTTCCATGAAGCCGGCCATGCCTTGGTCTCCGCTTCTCTGCCTGAAACGGAACAAGTCAGAAAAATATCCATTATCGCCAGAGGAATGGCGGCCGGCTATACTATTAAGATGCCCAAGGAAGAAAGAAGAATCATCGCTAAATCGGAATTTTTGGCGGAAATGGCGACCTTATTGGGAGGATATTGTGCCGAAAGACTGAAATTCGGAGAAATAACCACTGGTGCGGCCAATGACTTGGAAAGGGCATCCCAATTAGCCAGAAAACTGGTCAAAGTATACGGTATGTCACCCTTGGGCCCGATTTCTTTCGGCGAGAAAGAAGAATTGGTCTTTTTGGGCAAAGAAATTTCAGAACAAAGGAATTATTCCGAAAAAGTAGCCGGGCAAATCGATAAAGAAGTGGAAAAATTCATCAAAGAAGCCGAAAGCCGGGCAAAAAGCATTTTGACGAAAAAGAAAAACCTGATGGAAAAAATAGCCAAAACTTTGATTGAAAAAGAAACCATCGAAAGAGAAGAATTCGAGAATCTGATCAAATCAGGAAAAAAGCCGAAATTCAAAGCCAGAAAAACGGGGCCGAAGCAAACGGCCAAGCAAGAAAAACCGGCCAAATTGAAAATCAAATCGATTTAAAAATGTGGGCGTGTAGCTCAGTGGTTAGAGCAGGGTCCTTATAAGGCCAAGGTCGCAGGTCCGATCCCTGCCACGCCCACCATGGGCACTTAGCTCAGCCCGGAGTGAGCGCTTCGTTGACATCGAAGAGGTCACAGGTTCAAATCCTGTAGTGCCCACATGAATTGGAAAATAATTTATGAAGATGAGGATATTCTGGTCATTGACAAGCCGGCCGGAATAAACTCCGATGATTTTGAAAAAAGAGTCCACCGACTGGACAAGGATACTTCAGGGGTACTTTTAATAGCCAAGGACGAAGAAACCCTCAATTTTCTGCAAAAGCAGTTCAAAGAACGGAAAGTGAAAAAAAAGTATTCGGCCCTGGTTGTCGACAACTTAAAAAACGACCGGGGAGAAATCGAAACTTTGCTCGGCCGCTCTCCGGCAGACAAAACAAAACAGAAGGTTTATCTGTTGAATGAGCCGAACAGCCAAGGCAAAAGAACGGCCAAAACCGGCTATCGCTTATTGCAAAGATTCGAAAATTATGATTTGATTGAGGTTGAACCGAAAACCGGCCGAAAACACCAAATCAGAGCCCATTTCGCTTATCTCGGCCATCCGATTGCCGGAGATAAAAAGTACGGCTTTAAAAATCAGCCGGTTCCTCAAGGGTTAAAAAGACACTTTCTGCACGCTTCTTATCTAAACATAACATTGCCAAACGGTCGAAAAAAAGAATTCAAATCGGAATTACCCGACGATTTAAAATTATGCCTGCAAAAATTGAAAACTTCGTAAAAACTCAATTAAAAACGGATTTACCCGACATTCGTCCCGGCGATACAGTTAAAATTCACCAAAAAATCGCGGCGGCACCTTCCGGCAACAAAAAGGAAAAAGAAAGAATTCAGATATTTGAAGGCCAAATCATAGCCAAGAAACACGGCCGGGGAATCACTTCAACCATTACCGTCAGGAAAGTCATTTCCGGAGTCGGAGTTGAAAAAGTTTTCCCCGTCCACTCGCCGATAATCGACAAAATCGAATTGGTCAAACGGGGCAAAGCAAAAAGATCGAAACTTTATTATTTGCGAAAAGCCAAAGGAAGAAAAGCCAAACTGAAACGGGAAGAAGCTGTTCCGGAGGAATAAATTAGCGCGGGTGCTGTAATTGGTAGCCAGGCTGGCTTGAGGTGCCAGTGCCGCAAGGCGTGGAGGTTCGAGTCCTCTCCCGCGCACATAGAAAGTCGGCTGGCTGTTCTTCCGGGCAATTAGCTCAGTGGCAGAGCGCATCGCTTACATCGATGAGGTCGCAGGTTCAAGCCCTGCATTGCCCACCCGAAGGTGAAGATGAAGGGAAACTCCGAAGGAGGCAAACTTCATCGTCCACCAAAAGAAAATTGGCAGAATATCGCCGGAGTGGTGTAGGGGTCTGCACAAATGTCTGAAAAACATTTGGTTCCGGTTCGACTCCGGACTCCGGCACCAGGCGGGAGTAGTTCAGTGGTAGAACGTCTCGTTGCCAACGAGAAGATCGCGGGTTCAATCCCCGTCTCCCGCTCATTAAGTGACAACTCTTGACAAATTCCCTGGATGTACTATTATGATAAAACCCCTGCGAAGGGGTTTTAAAATGGATATATACTTAAGATTCAAGCCCGAAATCCCGGATTTATCGGGGATTAAGGCGAAAATTTACTTCTTTTTCCTTGTCAGCCTGGCAATTCTGGTTATAGGAACCCCTTTTTTAGGATTGTCCGTTCAAAATAGCCAGGCAGAGCTTTCCAGTGAAAACGACGCTCTTGGAGAAAAACTGCTGCTTTTGGACGAAAATACCATTATGCCGGTTGTTAGCCCTGCCAATCCTGAACCGAAAATCGTTAAAAAGATGTCGGTAATCGTCACCGCCTATTCTTCCACGCCCTGGGAAACCCAAGGCAATCCTTTTATTACCGCTTCCGGCAGCTGGGTCGAGGACGGTATAATCGCCAATAACTATCTGCCTTTCGGGACAAAAGTGAAAATGCCGGAGATATACGGAGACAAGGTTTTCGTGGTTGAAGACAGAATGCACTGGAGAAAAGGCAATTACCATGTCGATATCTGGTTTCCTTCTTATTCGGAAGCCTTGAACTTCGGCGCCAAAAGAACTTATATTGAAGTGCTTGAAGGCTAAAATAACATCTTAAAATAATTCAAAAAACGCGACCAAGACAATGGTCGCGTTTTTTTATTAACCGATTTCAAAAGACGCTAACGCCTTTTTAAGATGACTTTATACCAATCTCCGTCAAAATGCAGGTCATGCAGCGACAAGCCGCAAATCAAGCCCAAACAAATATTAGGAAAAATAACCAACCAGCCGGCCAGGGCTATGGCGATAATGATTAAAACCCCCATTAGCCAATGGTGCAAGTGAATCTGCCATTTGCCGAAATTTAAGAAGACCATTCCTATTCTTCCCGACGCTACAAACCTGTCATGGAAGCTTTTCGTCCCCAGATAGCCCATAATCAGGCCCAAGCCGAATAAGAAGGAAAAGTAAGACGAAACGACAACAGCCGTAGTTGGAAAAATGATTCTTTTTACTTTTTTAGACATATTAGCGGGAAAGTGCCCGGGGTGGGATTTGAACCCACAAGCCCTTACGAGCACGACATTTTAAGTGTCGCATGTGTACCAATTTCATCACCCGGGCATTTGAGGCCACGGCCGGAATTGCACCGGCGTATACTTCTTTTGCAGAGAAGCGCCTTAGCTACTTGGCTACGTGGCCAATAAGACCGATTATTGAATAATAGATTATTTTTCCTTTTCTTTCAAATTCGCTAAAATTTCCTCAATCCGGCCGGCTTCCAGTGTTTCCTTTTCTTTAACAAAACAAATTCTGGGGACCGGCCTCATATTCAGCCGTTGGTTCAATTCCTGCTGCAATTGATAAATCTGTTTGTTTAGAATCAGCAAAACGCTCTTGATTTTGTTTTCCGGAATGGAGCTGACGAAGATTCTGCTCTGGGCCAAATTGTCCGCCGTCTCAACCCTGGTTACGGTCACCAGAGTTCCTTCCGGGAAAATAACTTCACGCAAAAAAATCATGGAAATTTCTTTTCTTATCAGCTGATTCACCCGTTGGGTTCTTTTGGTCATTTTACTATTAGGAAACGATTAGAGTTCGCCTTTTACTCTTTCTTCCGTGTAAAAAGACAAAATATCTCCTTTTTCAATAGCCACGCTGCCTTCGAACAGAATTCCGCATTCTTCTCCTTTGGAAATCAAAGCCGCATCTTTCTTGTTCCTTTGGAGATTAATCATCTTCCCTTGGCCGATTTTTTCTTCCTCCCTGAAAACTTCTATTAAAGCACCTTTTCTTATCTCTCCTTCTATGACTTTCCCGCCGATAATCTGGCGGTTTTTTTCCGTCAGGAATTTGGCCAAAACCCTCATTTTGCCCAAATCTTTCTTGACTTCTTCCGGTTCAACCGATTTTTCCATTACTTTGCGCACTCCTTCGACTAAATCGTAGATGACTTCGAAAAATATCACTCTGATTTTTTCCCGTTCCGCCATTTTCTTGGCAACAGGATCCATTTTCACCCGGAAACCCAGAATTCTCGCCCGACCGACGGCAGCCAGTTTGACGTCCGATTCGTTGATGTTGCCTGCTTCCGATTTCAAAATTTTTAAAATGATTTTTTCTTGGGGAAGCGATTTTAAAATGCCTTCAACCGCCTCAATCGACCCTGAAACATCGGTTTTTAGAATCAAATTCAAGACTTTCTGCCCTTCCTGAACCAGGCCCTCGGCCGGCTTGGCGGCAGTCAGGGTTTTTTCTTTCAAACTTTTAATATGGCTTTCGGCGGCGGCCAGATCGGGAAAAACCCTGAATTCTTCGCCGACCTTGGGAGCTTGGTTGAAGCCGAAAATAATCACTGGGTCAGAAGAAAAAGCTTCCTTGATGGTATTTTTTTGAAAATTTTCTATGCTTTTGACTTTGACGAAAGTAGAATCCGTCCCGATTACCTCTCCTCTTTTCAAGCAGCCGTCGGTTAAAAGCAGAGTGGCGGTCAAACCCCTTAAATTGTCCAAATACGACTCAATAACCACGCCTTCGCCGGGTTTCGAATTATCGGCCTCCAATTCTTCTATTTCCGCCATCAATAAAATAATTTCCAAAAGCTGGGAAATGCCTTTTTTTGTTTTGGCTGAAATCTCCAAGGAAGGAATTTTCCCGCCGAGCGATTCAACCAAAAACCCTTCCCGGGACAATTCCCTTTTCGTTTTTTCCGGATTGGCTTCCGGCTTATCGATTTTGTTCAAAGCGATAATGACCGGGATGCCGGCTTCTTTAATATGCGAAATCGCCTCTTTGGTCTGAGATTTTACTCCTTCGGCCGCATCAATAACTAAAATCGCTATATCGGCCACTTTAGCCCCTCGGGAGCGCATTTGAGAAAAAGCCTCGTGTCCGGGTGTATCCAGAAAAGTGATTTTTTTATCTCCTTCCTCTACTTGATAAGCGCCGATATGCTGGGTGATACTGCCCGATTCTTTGGCCGTAATCTTGAAATCCCTGATTGCTTCAAGTAAAGAGCTTTTGCCATGGTCAATATGTCCCAGAACCACCACAATCGGCGGCCTGGTTGTCTGCCTCGCCGGCAGGCGGGTTGTTTTTTGGTCTTTCATAATATTTTGCCGCTTCAATCGCCTTTATTTCTTCTTGAGAAAGCGCGTATTGCGATTTGCCGCTTTTAATTGGTTTTCCGTAAACTCTGTTGCCTTCCCTGGTGTAAAAACTGGTGATGACCAGGCCGTCGTCTTTAGCGTCGAGCAGAGCAACGGAAAAACTCTGGTCTCCGCCGACTTCGGAAAAAGGGTTGAATCTTATAATTCCTATTTTCTGAATCGAAAACCGGTGTTCCTTTTTCAAATTTTCAAATTCCGAAGAAAGTTCGCTGAAATTCTTTTTCAAGCTCTTAAACTGCTTTAAAACTTCCTTCAATTCCTTTGGTTCTTGTTTTTCTTTTTCAAAAAAATGAAACATTGAAATAAATTAAAAATTTATTGACTATAGGCGGAGGGTGCAGGACTCGAACCTGCAAGGGATAAAATCCCACAGCTTTTCGGGAGCTGCGCAATAGCCGTTCTGCCAACCCTCCTTTTTGTGGACCTGAGGGGATTTGAACCCCTAACCCCCAAGATGCCATCTTGGTGCGCTGCCATTGCGCCACAGGCCCTTATTTGGTGTCCCCGGAAGGAATCGAACCTTCATTTAAGGTTTAGGAAACCCTTGTCCTATCCGTTGAACGACGGGGACAAAGCTTAGTTATTAAGGTTATCATATTTTTTAATTGTTGACAATTACTTTATGTGATATAATTTTTAAATATGATGGAACGTTCTCCCATTATTGAAATAGCCAAGAAAACTTGCCCGGCGGTCATCACCGTCGTTATTTCCCGCGACCTGCCCAAAATAGAAGGGTTTTATTTTTTTCCTTACGGCGGCCAGGAATTTGTCATTCCGAAAATGGAAAAAGGCAAAAAAGAGAGGACGAAAATCGGCGGAGGTTCCGGTTTTATCGTTTCCCAGAACGGCTATATCTTCACCAGCAACCACGTGGTCAGCGAGAAGGAAGCGGATTACACCGTGATTTACGAACCGGACAAAACCTATCCGGCCAAAGTCATTTCCCGGGATCCGATTAACGATGTGGCTGTTTTGAAAATCAACTGCAAAAATATGCCTTATTTGGAACTGGCCGATTCTGACAAAATCGAACTGGGGGAAACCGTTATTGCCATCGGTAATGCACTCGGCGAATTCCACGACACGGTCAGCACTGGAATAGTTTCCGGCTTATCGCGCTATATTACGGCTTTTTCCGGAATATCAAGACAAGCGGAAATGCTCAGAGGACTAATTCAGACCGATGCAGCCATTAACCCAGGAAATTCCGGAGGTCCTTTAGTTAATATTGAGGGAAAAGTGATCGGCATCAATACGGCCGTAGTTATGGGCGCCCAGAACATCGGTTTTGCCATTCCCATTAATTACGCCAAAAAGGACCTGGAAGAAATCAAAAAATACGGCAAGATAAAAAGGCCGTTTTTAGGAGTGAAATACATCATTCTGAACAAGGAAATCGCCAAAAAAGACAAATTAGCGGTGGATTACGGCGCTTTGATTGTCAGGGAAACTCTGGGAGAATCAGCTATAGTCGTTGGCAGCGCCGCTGAAAAAGCCGGCTTGAAAGAATTCGACATAATTTTGGAATGCCAAGCCGAAAAAATCACCGAGAAAAATCCTCTTTCGCATATTCTTCAAAAATACAAGATCAACGAGGAAGTCTCCTTAAAAATTCTTAGACTCGGTAAGGAAATAACCTTGAAAGTAAAACTGGAAGAAAAAAGATAAAGATAATTCAGAACCAGCTTCTAAAAAATTAAAAACCATCTTTTAAATTAAAAACCCCTCACAGGGGTTTTTTGAGCTTAGCCCGGTTTAACTCAGGTTCGAAAAGGGGGTTTAATGGGTCAGGAACCGAAAGAGGTTCGGAATGTTATCAGTATCCTTCAGGATCACGAATATATCCGGTTCCTTAAAGGACAGATCAAGCTCATAAAAGAAATTGCCAAGTCTCTTAAATCAGTTCCTCAAGCTGCTTAGATTTCTTATTCTTCAAGCTTTTCTCGTAGATTAGCTGCTTAACGAATATATCAGCCAGCTGCTCAGCTGCCAGGTCTATCAATTCTTCTTGAGTTAGATCATCGAGACGATTTGTTTTTGGTTGAGAACCTGGTTTTTGGTGGGATTTTTCTGACATATCTTATTCTACTTTCTAGTTTATAAGTCAGAAAAACCGCAACAAGGATGACAAAATTGCTTAAAAGTGCAAATTGTGGAGGATAAGCCTGAAGGAAAATAAAGATGCACGGGTATAAACCGTGCATCTTTTACCTTAATATTTTTTGTCTTTAGGTGGACAAAGGTCATCGCCGTAGGAATCTTTATCCCTTATTCGGTTCTTCACATCGTGGATTACTAATTCAACCTTATCCTTTTTTGCAATCGGTCTTCCAAAATTGATTGCTTTTTCTTGCGTCGGAAATATTCCTGAAGCTTTCTCTGCCTTTTCCTTAATCACCGCCCATTTATCATTGTCCCGATGGGTAACGTGTATATTTTTAGCCATTATTATTGACATTATCACAAATACTATGGTAAAAGTTACCTACCTCCCGTAGAGAGGCTTCCTGTGGGAAAGTCCTATTGGAAACACTCCCTACGTTTGGTAAGATAAATTAAGGAAGTTTAATCTTCCTTTTCCGAAGACTGATTCTCCTCAAGAGAATCAGTTTTTGTTTTACGCCTATGGTAAAGCGGAAACTTGTAGAAGCCGGTTTGACGGCATTTTTCTACGCCGTTTCGCGTTATACATTCAGCATATACAAATCCTTCTTTAATAAAGACTCTACCAGTCATAATTGTGAATGTGCTATATTGCCCCACACAGTCGACTAATCTGGCCAGAAGGCTTGGGTTATTTATTTCCTCCTGGAGAAATAATCTAACAGTAGATTACTTTTCCAGAAGTTTTTGTATTAAACAAAAAAGCTCCGGAGGCCGGAGTTCGTAGGTTTTATCCTTTCGGATTAGACCCTGGTATTTCACAGGGCCTTTTGACCCTGCGAACTACCGCCTCTAGAGCTTTTGCTATTTTTACCTATTTTTTAAGTGTAATTCGCATACGACTCTCCGGCCTCCCTTGTAGCCCTTGCTCAAGGGAAAAAACTATTAAGTTTCTTAATTTTAGTAAATCAAGAAATACTGTCAAGAGATGAAAGAACCAACCTCAGGATTCCCTGTTATTATTAAGACGCGAAAAAGGGCATTTTATTACAGTTTTGTTATTAAGGAATACTTATCCTATACTGGGATTTTTTTATTCTTCTGAGTTATCCCCAAGGGGGAAATTTGCTCCGGGCGGCAGACGACATTCAAATTTACTAAAAAAATATCAAAACATATTTCTACATACCTATTTTCGGAAACTTTCTTTTTTCCTACCCAAAATCGCCTGGTTTTTATTTTTTTTCCAGTCGTTTTGAAAATTTCTTTTCTAAATCCAAATGGTATTGATGAAATTCATCATCGTCGCGTTCATTATCGAGTTTCATAGCATTGAACGCTCTTCCTCTACGATATGGACCAAAAAGTCTGGCAAACTCACCTTGAAAACGATGAAATGTATTCCAATCATCTCTGACTCTATGATCTTTACCACTATATCCTTCTTGCCAAGGACGGCGGCCATATTCGTCAAATCCCGTTGCTGTTCCATTCTGATGTCCAATTATTATTTCAGTAGAATATGTCACAGAACGAGGATCGGGCATCAATAAATAACCATGGCCATAACGATACCAATCTGACTTAGTCACGTATTTCTCTGGATACAGCCATTCTTCTTTGGCTGCTCCAATATAGCGCATTGCTCGGTTCTTAATAATGAAGTTAATTTCTTGAACCTCTTTTTCGCTGAGATATCTAAGCGTTTGTATGTCTGTTACCTTGAATATTGTTGATCGAAAAAAGTTTGGGTTAGGACGCATCGCCGTTTCTGACTGATAAGGATTTCTCACCCAAGACAAATTCGTAAGTATGAGAATTCTATTCAAAGAAAGTGGAAATAATGTATGCGTCGCATGAAAACGGATATCTGGATCGTTATATCCGCGACACCACTGAGAACGCGGACCACACCGTCGATTGTAAACCGTAACAGGATGATCCGAAACAATAAATTTTGTCTCTGATTGGGAAGCATCAGCAATAAGCCATATACATTCAGTCCAAATAGCACAGTATAGTTGCTGAAGTCTTAACATAAGGCTCAAAATCTGATTTCTCTCGGAAGTACTAACTTGTTCACTGAGCCAACCAAGACCCTTTGGTGTACGGAGTTTCTGAGTACTGATATACATCATCATTTCATGAAACCGATCAGTTCCATCCAACGGGTATGAAAAATTTGCATAGTAATCAACAGCCCGACGGCCATTGTAATCAACTTTACCAAAGAAATGTTTCTCAATTTCGGTAGATTCGTTAGCGCCAAATCGAACTGTGTATAGATCCTTTTCTGAAAAACAATATCTAAATCCTAATCGACGAACAGCTTTTTGGGGATGTGATATTACTCGCGAGTCGATAAATACTCCGGGTTTAAGATCTAAATAGTATAATTCTTGATCTTTTTGTCCCGGTGGGAGAAACCTTTTCTGGTACCACATAGGGACATAATGATTATTTTTATATTCATTCGACATCGATAAAATGATATTACCCTTAATAATAAAAAACCACTGATTTATTGGCAGTTCTTTGCTTTAAACAGGAAAGAGAAAAAAGTATCAGATACAGGTCTGTTTTTATTTTAAGGCCTAATTTGTTAATTCCCAGAGCCATATATAATATATTTACTGAAAAAAGAAATGAAAAAGCCAGTTCATAAGGCTGGTTTTTTACATATAGATACTTATTAATAGAACTTCTCCTTCCAAACATATTCACAAATAGCTCGTGCCAATCGTTGAACATTAAGGCGCATTCCATCGATTTCCTTCTCAGTCAATTCTGGTTTTCCAAGTACTTTCCGATAGTCTTCATAAATATCTTCTTCTTTTGATTTTAATTGCTTTCTCATTTTTTTTAGTGAAATAGTATTCATTTAAACTTGGATAAAGATCGACTCCTAATATCGATTGTAGCGAGCTACTGGGAGGTGGTCAATTTTGGTGGATGACTTAAGAATGTTCAAATCCTATTGTGCCCCCACAAAAGAGGATTTTGTTCGAATCCTTCCGGGCGCGCTCAAAGTTTCCCTTTATGGCAATTTTTCCCTCTTTATCCAACAAAACAAGTACAGGTTAATGAGCAATAAACGTTAAATAAAACAAATGGATAAAAATATTTTCGAATCAAAAATATATGAGCTTGCTGCTGTTATCAGAGATGTTATTGCTAAAGGATTACCCCCTTTATTTAGGGTCCACCGGGAACTTTTAAAAAAGACTGAAAATGTCAATTCTGAAGTGATCTGCTCAATTGAAAAATTAAGTGAATCTCTCGGTTACAAACCCCAGGAATTAGAAAGTATCCTGAAAGATCTCGCCATATTAAACTTCATTGATTATCAAATAATTGACGAAGTAAGTGGAACATGGAAGATTAAAATCCTTGTTCACTGAACTTCTTCTATTTGAAAAATGAAAAAAGCTCTCATTTACTGCCGGGTTTCAACCGAAGAACAAGCTGAGGAAGGACGCTTCTCTCTAACAACCCAGGAGCGTATCTGCAAAAAAGCCGCAGAAGATTTGGGTTATACGGTTGCCGAGATATTCAAAGACCCTGGTAAAACCGGAAGAAATCTTAAACGGCCCGGGCTTCAGGATTTGCTTATCCGGTGCCAAGAGGACAAGTCCATCGAAGCTGTCTTTGTTCAGGATACCGACAGGCTCTCCAGAAATACCAATGATCATCTGACAGTAAAAGCCCTCTTGCAGAAATACCAGGTGAAACTGATTTCAGCCTCCCAGCCGACGATAGACGAGACTCCCGAAGGAACGATGATTGATACCATCATCGCTGCGGTTAACCAATTCCAGTCAGATATTACTGCCAGGAAAACCAAGAAGGCCCTGGAACAAAAGGTGAAAGAAGGCTGGTTTTCAGGGGTAGCCCCGATAGGGTATAAAAACGTGGATAATCCTAATTTGGGTAAAGGTGAGATCAGCAAGCGGATTATTGTCCCTGATCCCGAGGTAGCACCTTTAATAAAAGAGCTTTTCAAAGTTTACGCTACCGGTAACTATTCCCTCTATAAGGTAATAGAGATTATGTACGAGAAAGGACTGAGGTCGAGAAGAGGGAAAAAATTGGCGATTAGCAAAACCTACGAGACCCTCAAAAATCCTTTCTATGTCGGTGAAATCCACTGGGGAGACATCGTAATCAAAAATGCCAAACATACACCTTTAATAGACAGGGCAACATTCAACAGGGTTCAGGAAGTGATAGATGACCACAATCATCATGTTTCCCGCACCCATAAATACCAGTTTTTGCTCAACGGGTTTGTTTACTGCGCCAAGTGCGGGGCAAGGTACTCAGCAGAAAATCACTTCAAGAAAAACGGGCTTCATTTTGCCTACTATTTTTGTCCTAAGAAGGAAGGCTGCAAACACAATAACTATATTCCTGTTAACAACCTGCAAGAGCAGGTTGAAGAGAAGTTTAAGGAACTCCAGTTCAGCCCGGAGTTTGCCGATCAGATAGTGGCGAAAGCGAGAAGCAAATTTGAAACACAGGAAAGTAAAATATCGACCCGGAAAAGCAAGCTCTATAACCAAAAGAAAGCCATAGAACAGAAGAGAAACACTGCCGAGGAAAAACTCCTGACCGGGGTTATCTCTGACGAGGATTTTACCCGGCTGAGAAACGGATTCAGGGAAGAGTTGGAGTCTATCCAGTCCCAAATAGATGGATTGGAAGAAAAAAGAGAGATCAAAGTGGACGAGCTCCAGGAAATACTGAGATTCGCCCGCAATACCTACCAGGCATACAAAAAAGCTCCCTTTAATTTAAAAAGGCACTATTTGTGTTTTTTCTGGGAAAGGTTCGAGATTAAGGGCAAAAAAATTGCCAATTCAGAGCCTACAAGGCTGTTTAAAGCCCTAATCGAAGCTGATAGAGTTCGAAGAAGGGGTTTAATGGGTCGGGAACCGAAGGAGGTTACTAACGTTATAAATATCCTCCGGGATCATGAATATATCCGGTTCCTTAAGGATCAGATCAAGCTTATTAAAGAAATTGCTAAGTCTCTTAAATCAGTTCCTCTGGCTGCATAGTTTTCTTATTCTTCAAGCTTTTTTCGTAGATCAGCTGTTTAACAAATATATCAGCCAGCTGTTCAGCTGCCAAGTCGATCAACTCTTCCTGGGTTAAATCATCAAGAGGACTTCTCTTTTGTTGAGAATCCGGTTTTTGATTGGCTTTTCTGGCATATGTCATTCTATCTTCAGTTTAAAAGCCAGAAAAATCGCAACAAGGATGATAAAATTGCTTAAAAGTGCAAGTTGTGGGGAAAACCGAAATAAAGCCAATCAATGGGCTTATTCGTCCTTAATTATTCAAAATATTCGTAACGACCCAGATTCTTCCGAGAGAAGAAATCAACCGAAGGATTCGTGAAAAAATCCGCTAGTGTAAGGAAACCTTCAGTTCCTCGATCAATTGGACAGGGAAATAATGCATGAGAATGCTGAATTCTCTTGTTTCACAGGGTTCAGGGTTTCCCTGCCGAATCATCAGGCACGCGCTGGCACCGGTTTGCTTGTCTATCCAAATCGATCCCAGGTCTTCGCCCAGCCACATGGCAAAATAATCCACCTTCGCGGAGCGGACGACGTTCGAACCTACTGGAAGAATGCTAAAGTATATTTCTATATACCTATTTATAAAATGTCCAAAGCTGCCTGAGAATTGCCCGCCACGGCGGCGTCGGGCCGAAGCGCCGGACGGGAAAATCTAATTTTTCCTAAAAATGACGATTTCGTATTCGACTATCTGGCTCCGCATCGTGAACAATGTTAGAACCATTTTTGAGAGACAAAATGAGTATATATAGATACCTGATTTGAAAAATTACTCTAACGCATAAACTTACCCTACCCTGCTACTCACTATTTATTTTAACAAAAAACTCCCAGAAATGGGAGCTTTTTGTCGGAATAGCAAGCTACTGAAAGGAAAACAAGATTTCGTCGCTTGTTTCGCCCTTTGTTCACTCCCGCAAATGCGGCTCTTGGTATATCCATAAATCAATGTTGCTTTTAACCGCACAGGGCGGACTTATTACACAACATCGTTTTCAGCCAAAAGACCGAAAAATACCAACTCTCATTATTCCAATTTAACTATACCAAATTCTTTTTATCATTTCTACTGTTTTTTTAATAAACAAAATGCTTATCGTGTTAGCACAGAAGTGCTTGTATTATAGTGTTAATTATTATATCTTATCCTCAAGAAGATGAACGCATTTCATTCTTGGAGGGTAAAAATGAATCCTTACAAAGAAATCGGATTTATTGAATTTCAGAAACGTTTTCAAACTGACGAACAGTGTTTGGAATACCTGAAAGCAACACGATGGCCTGATGGTTTTAACTGTCCGCATTGCGGACATACTCATGCGTATTGGATTGATACGCGAAAACTGTTTCAGTGCAAGCAGTGCGGACGTCAGACATCTCTCACGGCGCATACGATTTTCCACAAATCCCATTTGCCGCTCTGGAAGTGGTTCTGGGCTATATACCTTATAGGAACGGACAGGAGAGGAATATCGGGGAAGCTTCTGGAGCGATTGCTGGAGATTCCTTATTCCACTGCGTGGCCGCTTTTGCACAAGATTCGAAATGCCATGGACGATAGGGATTCCCGGTACCTTCTTGAGCATGTAGTAGAAATGGATGAAACCTTTTTTGGTGGTGCAGCCGCGGGGAAACGAGGCCGCGGAGCTGAAAATAAAACGCAAGTGATCGTAGCAGTGGAGAATCGCGGCACATCCGCCGGATATGCCAAGATGACCGTTATTGAGCATCTTGATGGAGCGACAGTAGAAACCATCGCCAGGAAAACTGTGAAAGAAAGCACAACAGTCCGCACTGACGGATACCACGTCTATCGTATTTTGGCAAACCATTATACGCATGAAGGACAAAAGGTTAAATCCAAAGATGCCCCAACGATGCTTCCCTGGGTTCATACCCTGATCGGAAACGCCAAGTCGTTTTTGCAGGGTACGTACCATGGAGTTAGCCATAAACATCTTCAGC
>DATKWJ010000018.1:0-73239 GCA_035529635.1 Patescibacteria group bacterium | reverse complement strand
TCAAGGAATCGGGCCAGCGGGAAGAGGAAATTATTTTAAATGGAAAAGTCACCAGCGAAGCGGTTCTTTTCAATCTTAAAAGCGAAACTTTGAAAATACCTTTGAAAGAAATATCTCCCGACCAGGTTCTTTTAAAAACTTTGGAATCGATACCTGAAGAAACGGCCAAGTATTATCAGATGATCCCCATTGATAAAAACGAAAAATTCCTGGAAGTCGGCATGGTTTACCCCGAAGATTTGAAAGCCCAAGAAGCCTTGAAATTTCTGGCCCGACAGGGAAATTTCAATTATAAGGTTTCTTTAATCACGCCGACGACTTTCAAAGAACTTCTCAAACAATACAGGACTTTGAAAAAAGAAGTAAGTATGGCCTTAGAAGAGCTGGAAACGGAGCTGAAAGAAGAACCGGGCGTTAAGTCGGTAACAGCGGCCGAATTCGAAAGAATGGCCGAAGAGGCGCCCGTCACCAAGATCGTGGCCGTTATCTTAAGACATGCCACCGAGGGCGGAGCTTCGGATATCCATATTGAGCCGACTAAGGAAAAGCTGAGGGTCAGATTCAGATTTCTGGGTGTTTTGCACTCGTCGATATTTTTGCCGATGGCGGTCCATCCGGCAGTCATTGCCAGAATAAAAATCATTTCCAATTTGAAGATTGATGAAACCAGGATGCCCCAGGACGGCAGATTTTCCGCTAAAATAGACGCCAAATCCATTGACTTCCGGGTTTCCACTTTTCCGACCACTTTGGGGGAAAAAGCGGCCATCAGGGTTTTGGATCCGGCGACCGGCATCAAAAAATTCGAAGAATTGGGCGTTGAAAGCAGGAATTTGAAAATCATAAAAAGGAGCATTTCCAGGCCGTACGGCTTGATTCTGTCCACTGGTCCGACCGGCAGCGGAAAAACCACCACCTTGTATGCGATTTTGCAGCTGTTGAATAATGAAGGGGTGAATATAATCACTTTGGAAGACCCGGCCGAATACTTCATCGAAGGAATAAACCAATCTCAGGTCAAGCCGGAAATCGGTTATGATTTTCCGATCGGACTCCGCCACATTTTGAGGCAGGATCCGGATATTATCATGGTGGGAGAAATTCGTGACGAGGAAACGGCCAATTTGGTCGTTCACGCCGCTCTGACTGGTCATATCGTTTTATCGACCTTGCATACTTCCAATGTCCTGGGGATCATCCCCAGGCTGATCGATATGGGCATAAAGCCTTATCTGATACCGTCCACCCTTCAATTGGGCATATCTCAGAGATTGATCAGGAGATTGTGCGATGATTGCAAAAAGAAAATAAAAGCCGAGCCGGAAATCCAAGAGCTTATTTTGCAGGAGGTTGAGAATCTTCCGGTAGCCATTAAAAATTCCCTTAAGATAGAAAAGCCGATGAGTATCTTCACCAATAAGGGCTGTTCCAAATGCCATAATATGGGATTTACCGGCCGGATCGGCATATTCGAAATCCTGACTATGAGCAAAAATCTGGCTGAAACTATTTTAAAAGACCCTTCGGAAGCGGTTATAGCCAAAGAAGCCAAAGAACAGGGAATGATTACCATGAGGCAGGACGGTATTTTAAAGGTTTTGGAGGGAATCACCACTATTGAAGAAATCCTGGGATCAGCCGAAGAGGTTTAATATATATGAAGAGAATTTTACTGGTTGAAGACGATATATTTTTAACGGATATTTACACCACCAAGCTTAAAGAAGCCGGTTTTTCGGTGACAGTGGCCGAGGACGGAGAAAAAGCCCTTAGAAAGCTTGGAGAAGAAAAGCCGGATCTGGTTATTCTGGACATTGTTCTGCCGCAGGTCAACGGCTGGGAGATTCTTGAGAAAATCAAGTCCGAACCGAAGCTTAAGGGTTTAAAAGTGATTATCCTTTCCAATCTCGGGCAGAAAGAAGAGGTGGAAAAAGGCATGGATTTGGGGTCGATAAAATATTTAATCAAAGCTCACTATACTCCATCGGAGATAGTCAAAGAAATAAAAGAAATAATATGAACGATTATCAAAATCAATTAGAAGAATTGCTTGATTTAACGATAAAAGAAGAGGCCTCTGACCTCCATTTCTCTTTCAATCATCAGCCGATATTGAGAATGGCCGGCCGGTTGGTTCCTCTTTTAAAAAAGAAAAAGCTGTCTTCAGAAGACATCCAGGAATTATCCCGGGCGCTGATGACAGAAGAGCAATCCGAAAGATTGTTCAAAGAAAAAGAAGTTGATTTTTCGTACAATTTCAAAGACAAGGCGCGTTTCAGGGTGAATGTCTTTTTCCAGCGTGGAGAAATTTCCGTAGCCCTCCGGCTTATTCCGACGAAAATCAAAACGATTGATGAACTGAATCTTCCTTTCATTCTGCATGAATTCGCCGGAGCCAGCCAGGGATTCGTTCTGGTCACCGGTCCTTCCAGCCAAGGGAAATCAACCACCCTGGCCGCCATTATAGACGAGATAAACCATACCAGAACCGACCATATCATCACCATTGAAGACCCGATTGAATATATTTTCGAGGATGATAAAAGCATTATCGATCAAAGGGAAATTCACCAGGATGCTTTGAACTTCAGCAGCGCTTTAAGGTCAACTTTCCGCCAGGACCCGGATGTCATCATGGTCGGGGAATTGAGGGATCCTGAAACCATTTCCACCGCCATCACGGCAGCTGAAACCGGCCATTTAGTCTTGGCTACCCTGCACACTAATTCCGCCGCTCAAACCGTTCACAGAATCGTTGATTCTTTTCCTTCCGGACAGCAGGACCAAGTCAGGGCCCAGTTATCCGGTTCTTTGCTCGGAGTCATTTCCCAGCGTCTGATTCCCGGAATCAAAGGCAATCTTATTCCGGCCTGCGAAATAATGGTGGCTACGCCGGCCGTGGCCAACTTAATCAGGGAGAATAAAATTCATGAACTGCCTTTGGTCATCGAAACCTCAGCGGAAAAGGGAATGATTTCTTTGAACAGGTCTCTGGCTGATTTGATTAAAAAAAGAGAAATTTCTCTGGAAAACGCCCTCAAATATTCTCTTAATCCGGTCGAATTAAAAATGCTCGTCAGATAACAAATGAGGTTTAATTATCAAGCCCGTAACCAAAAAGGAGATATTTATACCGGTTCCATCGAGGCCTCCAACCAGGAATTTGCCGCTGCTCTTTTGCGGGAGCGCGGGCTGTTCGCGACCTTTTTGGAAGAAGCCGTGCCACCGGTTTACGCCAGGAAAATAGATTTTTTCGACAGAATCACCAGAAAAGACATAGTTATGTTTTCCCGGCAGCTGGCGATTATGTTCAAATCCAAAATTTCTCTGGTTGAATCTCTAAGAGTGCTGGCCAGCCAGACCAAAAAAGCCAATTTAAAGGAAAAACTTCTGAAAATATCGGAGCAGGTGGAAGGAGGGACTTCTTTCTCTCAGGCTTTGGCCCGCTATCCTAAAATTTTTTCTTCTTTCTACATCGCCATGGTAAAATCCGGCGAGGCTTCTGGGAAACTTTCCGAAGTTCTGAACTATCTGGCGGAGCACTTGGAAAAAGAATATCATCTGATTTCCAAAGCCAAAGGAGCTTTGATTTATCCTGCTTTGATTGTTTTTTCCATTTTACTGATTCTGATATTGCTGACTTTTTTCGTCATTCCCAATTTGCTTCAAGTTTTGGAGGCGAGCGGCCAGACTCTGCCTCTACCCACCAGGATTGTTTTGTCTTTCACCACTTTTATCAGAAATTGGGTCTGGCTGATTGTTTTGGTGATAATCTTGTCGGTTTTTTCTTTTTTCAAATACTATGCGACCCAAAAAGGCAAAGAATTTTTCGACAGGATATTTCTTAAAATTCCCATTGCCGGGTCTTTTTTGAAAACCATCCACCTGAACCGTTTTGCCGAGAATCTTTCCACGCTGATTTCGGGCGGCCTGCCCATTGTCCAATCTCTGGACATAGTCGGAGACATCATCACCAATCTTTCTTATAAGCAGGTGATTGCCAAAACCCGGGAGGAGGTAAGGAAAGGAGAAATGATTTCTTCCGTTTTAAGCCAGCATACCGAGCTTTTTCCGCCGGTTTTCGTCCAAATGGTCTTAATCGGAGAGAAAACCGGAACCTTGGACGCCACCTTGATGAACGTCGTTGATTTTTACCAGCAGGAAGTGGACAGGTCGATTAACAACATTTTAAGCATTTTGGAGCCGGCTTTGATTATTTTCCTGGGTTTGGTCATAGCCGGGCTCATGCTTTCTATTTTAATGCCGCTTTATCAGACGATTGCCATATAACCGGGATTTTCCACAGTTTCATTTTGGACATAATATGGTAAAATATGATAAAATATAAAAGGTCGAAACCAACAAAAAAACAAAAATATGCTGAAATATAATTCAAAGAGAAGCGGTTTCACTTTAATCGAACTTTTAGTGGTTATCGCCGTTATTGGTTTACTGGCTTCCATCGTCTTGGTTTCATTGGGCCCAGCCAGAATGAAAGCCAGAGATTCCAAAAGGCAGTCGGATCTCAGACAGATTAATTTGGCCATGGAAATGTGCTATCCTGATTCGGCCTGCGGAGCGGCGGAAAGATATATTGCCACCACGGCCGGAGCCAATACCGTTACTGCCATTGGAACGTATATGCCCACTATGCCGGTGGACCCGAAGGATACTTCTCCTCAGCAGTATACTTGGACGCTTAACATTTCGCCCTATCAGTATTACTGCGTTTACGTGAAATTGGAAGCTGAGACGAATACTTATGTTTGCGCTTCCAATAAAGGAGTATTGAAAAAGGTTTACGCCACGGGCAATCCCGCCAACGACGATTGTTGCGGCGTCAATCTGACCATCTAATTAAGTCACAATCACCAGAAAAAAAATAAAAAAGGTCGGCTTATTCGTTTAAAAGCAATAATTAAAAATCATGATTCAGTATTTCGCCAAAAAGCAGCGCGGTTTCACCTTAATCGAACTTTTGGTGGTTATCGCCATTATCGGAATTTTAGCTTCCATTGTTTTGGTTTCCTTGGGTGGAGCCAGGACCAAAGCCAGAGATGCCAGACGGCAGTCGGATATCAGGCAGATTCAGTTGGCCATGGAGATGTATTATGACAGTGGACAGGCCTATTTCACTTCAGCCACCATGCCTACAGCTATCGACCCTTATATGGCTCTTGTTCCTTTGGATCCCGGTTCTACTGCTCCGAGCTACGGTTGGATTACCAATGTTGGTAGCGATCAAGCCTATTGTACTTGGGCAGTAATTGAAGGGGGTGGGTTTTTTGCCGCTTCTCCGAAAGGAACCAAGCAACTGCCTACTGTTCCGACCGTTGTTTCTTGCTGGTAAGGGATTTTTCTTGCAAGCTTGATTTCTTGAAGACCGCCCCGCGCCTTTGGCGCGGGGCTTTGTTATGGTAAAATAAAAAAATGAATTTGTTTTTTTATCTTTTTGTTTTTATCTTCGGTTTGGTCTTCGGCTCTTTTTTGAATTGCCTGGTTTACCGTTTGGAGGCCAAGAAGTCTTTTCTCAAGGGCCGGTCGTTTTGCCCCCGATGCCAGCATCTTTTATCGTGGCGCGAATTGCTGCCGGTTTTGAGTTTCATTCTTTTAAGGGGTAAGTGCCGATACTGCCGAAAACCGATATCCCTACAATATCCTTTAGTGGAAATGGCCGCTGGCCTGCTCTTCGTTTTGATAGTTTTTTATTTTTCTTTTGATTTTCTCTTTTCCTTTTTCTATCTCATATTTTCCTGTTTTTTAATCGTTATTTTCGTTTACGATTTAAAGTATTATATCATTCCTGACAGGGTGATTTATCCGGCCATTGTTCTGGCTTTTTTATATCAGGTGATTGAAGGAACCGGTTCGGTGGCAAGGATTGGACAATATTCTGTGCTAAGCGCCGTCGGGGCCGCCGCTTTTTTTCTGGCTATAGTTTTGCTTTCCCGCGGCCGTTGGATGGGTGTCGGCGACATTAAACTGGCTTTTTTGATGGGTCTGCTTTTGGGTTGGCCGGATATTTTGGTTGCTTTATTTTTGGCTTTTTTCATCGGAGCCGTTGTCGGTTTGGGGCTGATGGTCTCCGGCCAAAAAGGCCTTAAATCCGAGATTCCTTTCGGGCCCTTTTTAGTGACGGGAACTTTCCTGGCCTTGTTTTGGGGAAACGAGCTGCTTGATTGGTATCAGGCGTTTTTCCTGCTAAAATAAAAGCAAGGCGAAGATATATGAAAAACAAAGGATTTACTTTGGTAGAATTATTGGTAACGATTTCAATCGTCAGCGTGCTTTCTATTATTGTTTTCGCCAATTATCGGGCCGGTGAAAAACAATTCTCTCTTCAGAGGTCGGTCCACAAATTGTCCCAAGACATAAGAGGGGCCCAAAATATGGCGATGTCGGCCAAAGAATTCCAGGGAACAGTGCCGTCCGGCTACGGCGTTTATCTGACTACCGCTGAACCAGGCCAGTATATTTTATTCGCTGATTTGGACGGCGATAAGAATTACGACGCCAACGAAATGGTGGGAATCTTGGAATTTGAAGAAGGAATCTTTATCAATTCTCTTTCGCCCGGCAGCCCCCTGACCGTATTCTTCTCGCCACCGGATCCGACTATTACGATTTTTCCCGACGCCTCTTCGGCTCTGATTAGCTTGAATTTTACGGGCGGTTCGGAGAAAATAATCAGAATCAATAAAGCCGGCCTGATTGGCGTTGAATAATATGACCAGCAAAGGATTTACAATTTTGGAAATGATCTTGGCGGTTTTCATTTTAACCATCGCTGTTTTCAGCAGCTATTCCTTGATTCAGCAGACCTTGATCAGCACTTCCTTGAATCAGTCAAAATTGGTCGCTTACTATTTTGCCCAGCAGGAACTTGAAAATATCAAGAATGTCAGGGATACCAATTGGCTTCAAGGAAGCGCTTGGAATCAGAATATATCTTCGATCAGCTGGACGCCGTTGAATTTTTCCGACGGCAGCCAAAGCATATTCCAGAAAAGCATTACAGTTAGCGAAATATCAAGCGATTGTCTGGAAATAGAAGTTGTCATCAAATGGAGTGAGCGGGGAAGGGAACAGAGTGTAGAAATTATTAATCAGCTTTATAATTGGTATGAATAAAGGTTTTACTTTGATAGAAATGGTGACGGCCGTGGCTATTTTCGCGGTTTTGGCGGCCACTCTGACCGGTTTTTTCGTGTCAGCCGTCCAATCCCAGCAAAAAACTTTGGCATCCCAGGAATTAATAGACAATATTTCTTACAACTTGGAATATCTGAGCAGGGCTTTGAGAATGGCCAAAAAAGACATTGACGGCGACTGCCTTACGGCCAAGAACAATTATCAGGCTACGCGGTCGGGGGCCGGCATAAAATTCAAGAACTATCAGGGCAATTGTCAGGAATTCTTTGTTGAAGGAGGAAAACTGAAAGAAACTAAAAACGGCATTACTAATGATTTGACTCCGCCGAGCCTGGAGATAATTTCTTTCAGCATCACTGGTTCGGAATCGTGGGGACAGGGTCAGAATACCCAGCCGAAAGTCACTCTGCTGGTGGAAGCCAGGGGAAAAAGCCAGAAACCGGAGGTCCGGCCCTTAATAAAAATTCAAACAATGATTTCTCAAAGAAACTTAAATGTCACTTATTGATTTTAATCCGCTAAACGGGAAAAAAGGAATTTCGGTTTTGTACGCGGTTTTCATTATGATTATTCTTTTGGGCATCGGCTTCGGGCTGAGCGGCCTTTCCGTCCAGCAGATGAAATTGCTCGGTGATATAGGCCATTCAACAGTCGCTTTTTACGCGGCTGACAGCTGTATTGAATCGGTTTTAATGAACCGGTCCGAGCCGTCCAACATTTCCCTTGTTTTAGCCAACGGTTCAACCTGCCAGGTTTCGGTTTCTTTCGGCGGCAGCTGTACTGCTTCGAATTTCTGCATAAAATCGATCGGCAGCTATCAAGAAGCGAAGCGGGCCATTGAAATCAATTATTAAGGTGATGACGGAGAAAAAGGCGAAAAAAAGAATTGAAAAGCTGAGGGAAATAATCAACCGCCACCGCTACCTGTATCATGTCTTGGACAAGGAGGAGATTTCCGGCGCTGCTCTGGATTCTTTGAAGCACGAGCTTTACAAACTGGAGCAGCAATTTCCGGAATTGATCACTCCTGATTCCCCCACCCAGAGAGTGGGGGGCGAGCCCTTGAAAGGATTTAAAAAAAAACAGCATGAAAAGCCCATGCTTTCTTTGGAAGACGTTTTTTCTGAAGAAGAGCTTCAAAACTGGCAGGATTACCTGAAAAGATTAGCGCCGTCGGCCAAGGACCTGGAATATTTCGTTGAACTGAAAATAGACGGTTTCGCCGTTACCTTGATTTACAAGAACGGCTTTTTTAAAATCGGGGCGACCAGGGGCGACGGCAAGATTGGAGAAGAGGTGACCAGGAATTTGAAGACGATTGAATCCATCCCCTTAAAATTGGAAACCGGAAATTTGAAATTGAAAATTCCGGGTAGACTGGAGATCAGGGGAGAGGTTTACATGGAGAAAAAGGATTTTGAGAAATTCAACAAGCAATTGGTTAAGAAAGGCGAAAAGCCTTTTGCCAACCCGAGAAATCTGGCTGCTGGGTCCATTAGGCAGTTGGACTCCAGATTGGCTGCTTCCCGCCCTTTGAAATTTTTGGCTTACGACATAGTCACTGATATGGGACTGGCAAAACATTCCGAAGAACACCGAATTCTGCCGCTATTGGGATTTAAAGCGGACAAAGGCGAAATCTGCCGGGATTTAGCGGCTGTCAAGGATTTTTGGCGTCGCATAGCCGAAAAAAGAGAAATTCTGCCTTATCAGATTGACGGCATAGTGGTTAACGTCAATGACAACGATCTTTTTGGTAAGTTGGGAGTTGCTGGCAAAAGCCCTCGCGGAGCCAGGGCTTTCAAATTCTCCCCCAAGCAAGCCGCTACTAAAATTTTGGACGTTAAATTTCAAATAGGCAGGACCGGGGCTGTCACACCTGTAGCTGTCTTGGAACCGATTGAAATAGGCGGCACGGTCATTACCCGGGCCACTTTGCATAATGAAGACGAAATGAAACGGCTGGGAATAAGAATCGGCGATACGGTAATCGTTGAGAGAGCCGGTGACGTTATTCCTGGCATCCCCAAAGTTTTAAAAGAACTTAGGATTGGCGGTGAGAAGGAAGTCGGTTTCCCGAAAAATTGTCCGGTTTGTTCAAACCGCTTGGTCAAACAACAAGGAGAAGTTATTTGGCGATGCCTGAATTCCGATTGTCCGGCTAGAAAAAGAGAAAATTTATATCATTTTACTTCCAAAAAGGCTTTTGATATTGAAGGTCTGGGTCCTAAAATCATCGATAAATTAACTGATGAAAATTTGATTTCTTCGGCTACGGATATTTTTACCTTTCAGCCAGGCGATTTGGTTCCACTTGAGAGATTCGCCGAAAAATCAGCCAAGAACTTAATAGAAGCGATTCAAAAAAGCAAGAAAATTTCTTTGGCAAAGTTCATTTTCGCCTTGGGTATCCGTCATATCGGCGAGGAAACAGCCGTTGATTTGGCGAATTATTTCGGCAGTCTCAGCTGTTTGGTCAAAGCCGGGAAAGATAAATTGGAAACAATTCCCGAGGTCGGGCCGAAAATGGCGGCTAGCCTTTACGATTGGTTCCGTTTGAAAAAAAATCAGAAATTCATTGAAGAATTATTGGCAGCCGGGGTGAAGATAGGGAATCCTCCTATCATTGCCGGCCAGCAAAAACTGAAAGGACTGACTTTCGTTTTAACCGGAGCTTTGGAATCAATGACCCATTCCGAAGCCGAGAACAGAATCCGTCTGCTCGGCGGACACCCGGCGAACTCCGTTTCCAAACGAACGTCATATTTGGTTTTTGGTTCAGAACCTGGTTCTAAACATGAAGAGGCGAAAAAATTGGGAGTAAAAATCATCAGCGAAAAAGAATTTTTGGAAATGTTGAAATAATATGATGCAAACGTTGAAAAAATTAGATTGGCCGCTGATTGTCGCCGCTTGTTTGTTGGTCGCTATCGGCTTGCTTTCCATTTACAGTAGTTCTTTGTCTAAAGATGATTTTTCTAATTTCAAAAAACAGATTGCTTTTGCGGCAGTCGGATTTTTTTTGATGTTTTTTTTCTGCTTTTTCGACTGGAGAATTTTCCGGGAAAATACCAATTTGATTTTGATTTTGTATTTGTTTTCTTTATTGGGACTGGCTGGACTTTTTTTCTTTGCGCCGGAAATACGGGGCGTGCATAGATGGTATAAGGTGGGACCTTTTTCCGTTGACCCGATAGAATTTACCAAAATTATTTTGGTGATTCTGCTGGCGAAATATTTTTCCATGAGGCACATTGAAATGTACCGGGCAAGGCATATTTTGTTTTCCGGTTTTTACGTTCTTCTGCCGGCTGCTTTGACTTTTTTCCAGCCGGATTTCGGCTCCATTATAAGTTTGCTCGCTTTATGGCTTGGCGTCTTGGTTATTTCCGGCATAAAACTGCGCCATTTTTTTGTTTTATTTTTCTGCGGTATTTTGATTTTCTCTCTGGCTTGGCTTTTTTTGATGAAGGATTATCAAAAAGACAGAATCATCAGCTTTATGGCGTCGGCCGATCCCTTGGGCTCAGGCTGGAGCCAGAATCAGGCGAAAATAGCCATTGGATCTGGCGGAATTTTCGGTCAGGGCTTATTTAAAGGTTCGCAAACACAATACGGTTTTCTGCCGGAGCCTCAAACGGACTTTATTTTTGCTGCCATTGCCGAAGAAACCGGTTTAATCGGAGTTTCAGTTCTGTTATTTCTCTTTTTAATTCTAATCTGGCGGATATTTAAGATTGCTGTAAACAGCCAAAGCAATTTTCCTCGTCTTTTCAGTATCGGTCTGATTATTATTATGATTTCTCAACTTTTTATCCATATCGGTATGAATTTAGGCATCTTGCCGATAATCGGCATATCTTTGCCGCTAGTCAGTTACGGCGGCAGCAGTTTAATAGCCACTTTGGCGGCTTTGGGTATCATTCAGAATATTAAAAATAATCCTTAATTTTTGATATCCGATATTCCCCTTATTTTATTCGTAAAAAAGCCCTTGACAGGGCTTTTTATTCAAGGGAAAATAAATCAATATGTTGGAGGAGGAAGAGTATTTATCTCTTAAAAAAGCAACGGAATTCTGCAGTTATACGCAGGAGTATTTGTCTTTGAGAGCCCGCCAGGGAAAATTGAAAGCCGTAAAATTCGGCCGTAATTGGGTAACCAGAAAAGACTGGCTGCAGGAATATTTGGAAAAGACCAATGAATATAATCAACGCTTTAATAATCTCGCGTTAGAAACAACAGGAGAAAATGAAATAACAGAAGAAAAAAAGATTGTTCTGCCGCCTCGAAATCTGCCGGTTGAAAATCCGCTGAAACTTCGTCGTTTGGTTTTTTCTTCTGTTTTAGTTTTTACTTTATTAATTTCCGGCTTTGCTTTCGGCAAAATAAATTCAATCTTGGTTGAGAATTTTGCGGTTAGCGATATCCCGGAAATTTTTAACAAAGTGAAAAATCTTTCCGATGAAGTTGTGGCTTTCTCCGCTGAATTGGCTGAAAATTTCGACAGGGGCGTGGCAGCGGAAATTGAAAACTTAAACTTAAAAATTAAAAATTCAGGCGAACACCTCTCTTCCTATGTTTATCTGGCAAGTGTCGGGGAATTGTTGGAAGGATACGGGCAATGGATTAATCAGAGTCATCTTGTCGTCAATGATTTCATTGAGCAAAAATTAGCTGAAGGATATCAAGCGGTAAATCGATTTTTCTGCAATACCGTTAAAAATAATTATTTGGCTTTGAATGATTTCGTGGAAGAAAAAATAGAGCAGGCGGCCCGGGCCGTAGCCGAACCTTTTGTCAGGACTTATCGATTTTTCGCTTTTCCTTGGAAAATGTTTTTCGACAAGGATATTGTTTTTTTCGACGAAGCGGCCAAAGAAGAATTGGAAACTCTTCGGCAGGAACTCAACCAACTGAAACAAGAAGGTTTGACGGTCAAGGAAGTAGACAGGGTCAGTCAGATAGAACCGCTCAAGGAAATCACCAGAGAGACTGTTGAAATAGATGACAAGGCCTTGGCCAATTTGCAAATCAGGTTGGCTCTTTTTGAAACAGCAACTAAACAAGAACTGGCCAAACGGATTCAGGGAGTCAATGTCCCTAATTATTCTTTTCTTTCGCCCAACGGCGCAAGTTCTGTTTCCACTTTAGGCACGATTACTTCCGGCACCTGGAACGCTTCAACTATTGACGTGACTTACGGCGGCACCGGTTTGGCTTCGGTCCCAGCCGGTTACACTTTGATCGGCGACAGCTCCGATTCTCTGCAAGCTACTTCCGCTTTATTTGTTGCTTTAGACGGTAATGTCGGTATTGCTACCACTTCTCCATCTTATGCCTTAGATGTTTATGGTACTTTCAGGGTAGCAGCTACTTCCACTTTTTCAGGCAATGTCGGTATTGGGACGACGGGGCCGACAGCTAAACTTACTATAGACAATACTGCCATACCAACAGGCAGCGAACTTATAACTAATGGTACCTTTGACAGTAACGCCGACGGCTGGGAACTGTATGATTGCGGGACCTATAATGCCGGTACCAAAGATGTGACTGTCGTCTTTACCGGCGCAGAATGGTATGCCGATGTTACTACTACTTTTGACGTTGAAAACGGTAAAACCTATTTATTGACTTTTACTCTTTCCAATGTGAGCGGAGAAGTTGTTTATTATTGGCTTGATAATATGTCTCAAACTTATTATCCTTATTTTGGTTCCGGTACCCATACCGTATTTTTGGAAAGCGACTTCACCGGCGAAGAAACTATCTGGTTTGAAAGCTGGAGTTACCCTTGGAGGGAAGGCGGTACTTGGACTATTGATGATGTTTCAATAAAAGAAATAAATCTGCCGTCTTCCGCGCTAGAAGTCATTGGTTTTGATGGTTCTACTTGGTTTTCTACAGGCGGAAACATATCGGGGAACACTGCTTTGGGATATTCTACTCTCTCTGCCAACACTACTGGCTCTTATAACTCAGCTTTGGGCTGGGGCGCTCTCGGTTCCAACACTACTGGTTTTTCTAACACAGCTATGGGAAATTCCGCTCTCTATTCTAACACCACTGGCTCTTATAATTCAGCTGTAGGAGATTTTACCCTTTTTTCCAATACTACTGGCTTTAGCAACTCAGCTCTGGGCTGGGGCGCTCTCAGTGCCAACACCACTGGCTATCATAACTCAGCTGTAGGTGATTCCGCTCTCTATTTCAACACTACTGGCAAATGGAATTCAGCTGTGGGATATTACGCTCTCTCTGCCAATACTACTGGCCTATCTAACACAGCTATGGGCTGGGGCGCTCTCAGTACCAACACCACTGGCAAACATAACACAGCCATAGGTGATTCCGCTCTCTATTCTAACGCCACTGGTTCTTATAATTCAGCTTTGGGTACTTCTGCTCTTTATGCCAATACTACTGGCCTATCTAACACAGCTATGGGCTGGGGCGCTCTCAGTACCAACACCACTGGTTCATATAATTTGGCTCTGGGTGAGTCCGCTCTCTACTTCAATACTTTAACGACTTCTACTGTTGCTGTCGGCGCATTCGCCGCCCAGGGTTCAACCGATTATTCCAATCAATCCGGCACCTATGTCGGATACAATAGCGGTTTCAATGTGCAGACAGGTTCAGATAATAATACTTTTCTTGGTTATCAAACAGGGCTTGCCAATACTACGGGAGCGAATAACTTACTGTTGGGATATCAAGCGGGGCAGGCGTTTACTACTGGTTCGAATAATATCGTCATCGGATATAATACTGATCTACCGGCAGTTGATAGTTCCAACATGCTTAACATAGGCAACTTGATTTACGCCATTAATTTAAGTAATTTTACTAATCCTACATCTACCGTAGGAACAGGCTATGTCGGCATCGGGACGACGACACCTGCTTATACTTTAGATGTCAATGGCGATATTAGAGGAATTAACATTTATGGAACTACTTTATACGGAGACGGTTCTAATTTAGCAGGAATTATAACAACCGAGACCGATCCAATCTGGCAGGCAAGTTCCACTCTCTATGCTTCATTAGAAAATGCCAATGTTTTTACAACCGTTAACACATTTGGAAATATAGCAATACCAACTCTTTTTACTAATGTAACAGAACCTACAGGTTTTGTAGATAAAACTGCCACTTTAAGTTTTGCAACATCTACATATACTTTCACTATAACTGGGAATCACGATATTTATATCAATGGAGTAAAAACAACTAAAACAACAGCATCAAAACAAATTGCTGATACTACGGGAATACATTGGATTTATTATAATGCCGCAGGGACATTATCGGAAGCTACGACACATCCGGGGTTTGATGTCCCCTTAATTGCTACAGTTTATTGGAATACCACATTAGACAGAGTATTATTGGGAGAAGAAAGACACGGGATAATAATGGATGGTATGACTCATCGTACACTTCATAATACTGTTGGAGTAAGATATGAAAGTGGTTTAACTGGAACTTTTGCAGATAGTAATGCGACAATAACTGCTGGAATAATTGATGATGAAGATTTAGAACATAGTATAACCCAACAGACAAATTTCAATGTCATTTACAAAAATGGTTCTGCTAATTTTGAGTGGGATGCCACCAGCACGGCTTACTATAAATTATCTGGAACAGACCTACTTTACAACAACGGAAATGCCACAGCCACAGTCACCACTAACAGGTATGTTGCTTATTGGATATTCGCCACTAATGATCCGATTACCCCAATAGTGTCCTTAATGGGTCAAAGGGAAGATACGACCATCACTAATGCCCGTAATAACAATAAATATGAAAGTTTGACTCTTGGAATTTTGCCTTATCAGGAAATGAAATTGCTTTATAGGGTAATCTTAAAAAATGATGGGACTCCTTATGAAGAAACACAGGATTTAAGAAGTATATCTAACTTGCCGGCAGGAACTTTTCTCGCAACCCAACATAATGCTTTGACCGGTCTTGAGTGGAGTTTATCTGGACATAACGATATAAATCTCAATATAAACGCTAATGCCAATGGATTTGTCGGCATCGGCACCACCACGCCAGCCACTGCCCTTCACGTTTATTCCACAGACGCTAACGGCCAGCTCCGCTTAGCTTACGATGACACCAAATATCTCAATATAAAAACCGACAGCGCCGGTCAAACGACTATTATAGGCACAGCCACCACAACTTTGGTCACAACCGGTAATTCTAACCAACTTGTCTTAGGCGCTAACGGCAACGTCGGGATTGGAATAGCGAACCCGGCAGCCATTTTAACCGTTCAAGGTATTTCCAGTAGTCCCATCTTCCATGCCATGGCTTCTTCCTCCGCTTCAGCTTTATATATAGCCAATAACGGCAGCGTCGGCATCGGGACTGCGAATCCTCAAAATCAACTTACTATTTATAAAGCAATGAGCGGGGATAAGTACTCCTTATTATCGGTTGACCAGATGCAACTATCACAGTTGGAAGGCGGGGCATATTTCGGCTCAGTCGGTCTGAGGGAGAGTCAGTGGGGCTTGACTAATTATGCTACTAACTGGGTACAAAAAACTAGCGACGCCCCCAGAGATTGGAAGGGTATTACTGTGTCTAGCGACGGCATGATTCAAACTGCTGTCGTCCATGATGGTTTTATCTACGTTTCCACTGATTATGGGGGTACCTGGACACAAAAGGACGCTGTCAGGGGTTGGAGGCATGTTGCTATGTCCAGCGATGGTAAGATTCAAACTGCTGTTGACAATGACGGTTATATCTATGTCTCTACTAATTATGGAAATACTTGGGCGCCGAAGGCTAGTGTCCAGAAATGGTATAGTGTTGCTATATCCAGCGACGGTAGAATTCAGACCGCCGTTATTGGTTCAGACGGCACAGGTTTAATTTGGGGATCTACTGACCATGGAAATACCTGGACACAAAGAACTAGTACTAAAAAGAACTTCCTCACGGTTGCTATGTCTAGCGACGGCAGAATTCAGACTGCTGTCGTTTATGGCGATTGTCCTGCTGGTGGGAATCCCATCTGGATTTCGGCTGATTATGGAGTTACTTGGATGCAGAAGGATCTCGGTACCCCTGGGCGTCTGAAGGCTGTTGCTATGTCTAGTGATGGCAAAATACAGACCGCCATTCTTGCAAGTGAGACGGGTTGTCAATATGGCTATATTTGGGGTTCTACTGATTATGGGAATACTTGGACACAAAGGACCAGTGATGTTTCCAGGAACTGGAAAGGCATCGCCATGTCTAGTAGTGGTAAGATACAAACTGCCGTGGTTGATGCTGGTTTTACCTATAGTTCCACTGATTATGGAGTAACCTGGGTGCAAAAGGGTACTGCCTTAGGTCTTCAGAGAGTTGCTATGTCTAGCGATGGTAAAATTCAAGTTGCTTTTACCGACCAGGCTTATATCTTTAGGTCAGTTGCTGATTCTTACATTATTGACGGCAATGTCGGCATCGGGACGAAGACGCCTTTATACAGACTTGACGTTACTGGAAGCATACGAGGAACTGATTCATTTGTGTTCTCAGACGGCTCTACACAAACAGTTGCAGGCACGCCTGACGGATTTGGCTGGCATGTGGGAACAGCTTCTTTCAAGCAATTAAAGTCTGTAATTACTGAAGAAGCGGTCTCTAGAGATTTGTTCTTTAAACCAGATGGGACAAAGATGTATATTATTGGCTCTGATGGAGATTCAGTTTATGAATATAACTTATCAACTGCTTGGGATACATCATCATCAGTTTATAGTCAATTATTTAATGTAACTACTGAGGAAACACTCCCTTATGGTTTGTTCTTCAAGCCAGATGGAACAAAGATGTATATTATTGGCCCTCAGGTGGATGAAGTTAATGAGTATGATTTATCAATTCCTTGGGATATATCATCATCAGTTTGGCTTCAATTGTTTTCTGTAACTACTGAGGAAGGAACTCCCTCAGGTTTGTTTTTCAAGCCAGACGGGACAAAGATGTATGTTATTGGTCAGAATGGGGTTGAAGTTAATGAGTATAGCTTGTCAACTGCTTGGAATGTAAGTTCAGCAATATTTAATCAATTATTTTCTGTAACTACTGAGGAAACAACCCCTAATGGTTTATTCTTCAAACCAGACGGGACAAAGATGTATATTATTGGTCAGCAAGTAGATGAAGTTAATGAGTATAGCTTGTCAACTCCTTGGGATATTTCTACAGCAGTATTCAACCAATTGTTTTCTGTAACTACTGAGGAAACAACTCCTGAGGGTTTATTCTTCAAGCCAGATGGGACAAAGATGTATATTATTGGCTCTGTTGGGGATGAAATTAATGAGTATGATTTAGGGCTTTATATTGGAGGCAACGTCGGCATCGGGACGACGACACCGGCTTATTTCCTAACTATTGATGCTGGAGCTACTTCTACTGTTGCTCTTGGTGTTCATGGTAGCGCAATATTCACTGGCACAGTAACTCAAAGTGGCTCTCTTGATATTGCCGAGCGATATCCGATTGATTCTCAATGTCAAACTAATCAAAATTGTCCAGAAGGAGGAGATTTAGTTTCGGTAACTGAAAATCTTATTATTGAAAAATCTTCAGTTGCTTATGATTCAAAATTAATTGGAGTAGTTTCTGAAAGCCCTGGGTTTATTTTGGGAGGAGGGTTAAATAAGGAAAATTCTCGCTTAGTGGCTTTAGCCGGGAGGGTAGCGGTTAAAGTTTCAACTGAAAATGGGCCGATTGTTATTGGCGATGCTTTGACTTCTTCCGTTCAACCCGGTGTGGCGATGAAAGCGACGAAAGCCGGCAGAGTAATTGGAATTGCCTTAGAAAACTACGATGGTTATAACAAAGACGGCAAGATAATGATTTTTATTAATCCTCACTGGCAGGGAAATGATTTGAATATTGTACAAAACGACGATGGCAAAATTGTTAATATTAAATTACAACAGGGACTTGCTTCGTTCGGCCTGATGGTCAATGAATATGGCATGTTGGAAGTGGATACCTTAAAAACCCGCCAGCTTTGTGTAGGAAGCGTTTGCGTGACCGAAGCCGAGTTTCAGGCAATATTTGGAACTGGCAGGGGCGGCAACGGAGGTAGCGATGGTTCAAGTGATGATGGTGGTACTTCAGAAGGAGAAACATCGCCAGATTGCGATGTAACTCATTTAAATCTCTGCTCAGCTGAATTGGATTGCCAAACCGCCGGCGGTGTTTGGGATAGCGAAAACAATGTTTGTAATTCAAAACCAGAGCCACAATGCGATAAAGAACATTTAGATTTGTGCAATACCAAGGAATTATGCGAAGGAGCAAATCTCTATTGGTATAATGATGTTTGTAATTTAGAACAAGCGCCTGAACCCGAACTGGAACCTGAACCAGAACTCAAACCATAGTTTCGAGCTTAGCCCGGCTTAGCACAAAAATATGAATACATATATATTAATATTAATTGCGGCGTTTGGCGGAGGTTTTACCAGGGGTTTGGTCGGTTTTATTAAACATCAGTTTTCTTACAAGAACGTAGCTTTCAGATGGAAGTATTTTTCCGGCATGATGATACTTTCCGGTTTGGTTGGCCTGGTGGCTGCCATAGCCGTCAAAGAAGCGGGCTTTACTTTGTTCGGCCAGTTTACCCCGGCTTTGGCTTTTGTCGTCGGCTATGCCGGAGGCGACTTCATTGAAAACATTTATAAGATAATCATTAAAAAATCTAATCTTTTCGAGTAATAAAAATATGTATAGTCGCATCATCAAGTTCAACATTTATACTTTGGTTTTTTTACTGCCTCTTTTTTTTCTGCCTTTCAGCTATGAGGCATTTGAATTCAATAAGCAGTATCTTTTATTCTTTTTGGTTTCGCTGTCGGTTTTGGCTTGGCTGGCAAAAATGGTTTTAGTCGACAAGGAACTTCGTTTTAGAACTTCTCCTTTGGATGTTTTCGTTCTGGTATTTTTAGCCGTGGCCGTTTTAAGCGCTGTTTTTTCCGTTGATAAAAGTTCAAGTTTATTTGGATTTTACGGCAGGTTCAGCGACGGGATGATTGGCTTGCTTTCTTTGGCCGCGTTTTATTTTTTGATTACCAATAATGCGGGTGTCGGGAAAGATGCGACGTCTGGCGCTATAGATAAAATAATTAAAGTTTTTTTATTTTCCGTTTCTCTTGTTGTTCTATCTGGTTATTTTTCGATTTTCGGCGTTTGGCTGAAATTGAACGGCATTTTATCTCTGCCGCCGATAATACTGCAGACATTTTTCAATACGGCTAGCGGAAGCATGGAGGGATTGGCAGTATTTTTGGCCGTAGTTTCGGTCTTCTTAATCGGCAGAATTTTGGTTTCGGCCGGGAAAAGCCGGAATATCGCCAATTATCTTTTGATCGTGGCCATCTTTCCGCTACTGGCAATAATTGATTTCAATCCCGCCTGGCTGACGATATTTTTGAGCTTGATTTTGTTTTTAGCCGTTGTTCTGCGGAAAAGGACTTTTAAAGAAGACATTAACAAGCTTTTGTTGCCTATTTTGTTTATCGTTTTTTCCCTGGTTTTTCTTTTCATCAACGCTTCGGACATACAAGGAACGGTTTTGAAATATTATCTGCCCCAGGAACAGGTTTTACAGCAGGGAACATCCTGGTCGGTTGCCTTAAAATCGGCAACCGAAAACGTTAAAAGCGCGTTCCTGGGCTCGGGTCCCGGCACTTTCCATTACAGTTTCGCCAAATTCAGGCCGCTAGAATTAAATCAAAACGATCTCTGGCAGTTCAGGTTCGACCGGCCGGGAAGCCATCTGGCCGAAGTTTTGGGAACAACTGGCTTTATCGGCTTGTTTTCCTATGCAGTTCTGTTGGCAATTTTCCTGTTCATCAGCTACCATTTTTTGCAGCGAAACAAGAACGGCATTCCTTTGTTGATGGCCTTTCTGGCTTTATTGGTCGGGCAGTTCGTTTATCACCAGAACACGGTTTTAGCTTTCGCGTTCTGGTTGGTTTTGGGATTAACGGTCGTCAACTGGCAGAAAACGGCCAAAGAAAAAACAATCTCCTTCAAAGATTTTCCGGAACTTTCTCTGATTTTTTCGATTTTGCTTATTCTTCTCGTGTTACTGGCGGCTTTCGCTTATTTTTCCGGTAGCCGGTTTTACGTGGCCGACGTATATTATAGAAATTATTTTGAAAGCGGAAAAATTGAAAAGTTGGAAAAAGCGGCCAATCTTAATCCCGGACAACCGCAATATAAATTGACCATAGCCAGAGATTATTTAAACAAGCTCATTATCGAAGGCCAGAAGCCGGCCGGCCAGATAGATCAGAATGCCATTTTGAATAATATTTATTTAACGCTTACTTATCTCAAAGGCGGCTTGATCAACAACCTTGCTGTCAAAGGAGTAGTTGAATTATCTCCCAACCGGGTGGCTGTTTGGGAAACCTTGGGGGTGGTTTACCGCACTATCCAAGGCACAGCCGAGGGCGCTTCGGAATGGGCCGTAAATTCATTTGAAAAAGCGATTGATTTGGAACCGACCAACCCAGTACTGCATACTGAATTGGGCAAGATCTATCTCAGTATGGGCGACAGCGCCAAAGCTAAAGAAAAATTTGACAAAGCCAAAGAATTAAAACCGGATTATACCGACGCTTCCATCCGGCTGTCGTTACTCTACGAGAGCCAAGGCAAAATGACGGAAGCAGTCAGGCAAATGGAGGACCTGGCCAAGCTTGAACCGTATGATACGGATGTCTTATTCCAACTGGGACGTCTTTATCTCAATGACGGCCGGACCGACGAAGCGATTTCTCTGCTTGAATCGATTATCAAAACATTCCCCAACCATTCCAATTCTCTTTATTCTTTGGGTCTGGCTTATCAGAATATGGGCCAAAAAGAAAAAGCCATGGCTTATTTTGAAAAAGTGCTTGAATTGAATCCCGGCAATGCCGAAATAACGGCCAGGATAGAAGAATTGAGAAGTGGAGCGGTTATAGCCGAAGAATAAAATTCCTCTTGACAGATTTTGAGGCGTGGTGTATTATTAAATTTACTATTTGTTATTAGATCGCGCGAAGCAAAAATAAACAGAGTTTTCAAAATCATCTTGCTTCTTTTCTTTTTATAAAAGTAGAATAATTTTTTCTTCCCTAAGGCGTTTTTCGTTTAGGGCCTTTTTTGGATTATGGCTTTTCTTAGGACTAAAAACTTCAATAAGGCGAAAGTTTCTCTCCCTCTTCCTTATTTGGTTTCCATCCAAAAAGATAATTGGCAGCTGTTTTGGCAGAAAGATTTAAAGGAGCTTTTTCAGGAAATTTCTCCCATCAGGGACTACAGCGGCAAGGAGCTGGAACTTTGGTTTTTGGATTGCAAACTGGATGAGCCGAAATACAAGAGCGATTTGGAGGCAAAACAGAATAATGATTCTTTTGAAGCGTCTTTGAGAGTAAAGACCAAATTGGTCAATTTGAAAACCAAAGAGACCAAAGAACAGGAAGTTTTTCTAACTGATTTCCCCTTAATGACAGACAGGGGAACTTTTATTGTTAACGGCGTGGAAAGGGTTACCGTGCCGCAGCTGATCCGTTCGCCCGGAGCTTTTTTCACCGGCCAGAAAACAGTCGGCAAGAACAATTTCGGCGCCAAAATCATTCCCAACCGCGGCGCTTGGCTGGAATTTGAAACGGAGCAATCCGGAGCCATCGGCGTAAAAATCGACAGGAAGCGGAAAATAATGGCCACCACCCTTTTAAGGGTTTTCGGAATTGACAAGGACGAAGCCATTAAAGAAACTTTCCAGGATGTTGACAAAGGAGAAATAAAATATATCGAGGAAACTTTAAAAAAGGACACAACTCACAATCAGGCGGAGGCCTTTGTGGAGATTTATCAGAGATTGAGGCCCGGAGACCCGGCTACGCCGGATACCGCCAAAGAGCTGATTGAAAACATGTTCTTCAATTTTGAGAGATACGATCTTTCCAAAGTCGGCCGCTGGAGAATGTGGCAGAGGTTGCCGGAATTAAAACCGAAAAAAGAGGAAGAAGTCGTTGTTAAAGACAGGGTGTTAAAGTTGGCAGACGTGGTGGCGGTCATCAAGGAAATCATCAAACTGAACAATACACCCGGGTCCAATCCTGACCAGATCGACCATTTGGGCAACAGAAGAGTCAGGACTTTGAACGAACTCATCCAGAACAGATTAAGAGTGGGTTTGATGAGAATGGAAAGAATCATCAAAGACAGAATGTCCACTCTGGATGTTTTTACTCTTACTCCGGTCCAGCTGATCAATCCCAGGCCGTTCATGGCCGTGGTCAAAGAATTTTTCACTTCTTCTCAGATTTCCCAGTTCATGGACAATGAGAATCCTTTGGCCGAACTGGAGCACAAAAGAAGATTATCATCCACCGGGCCGGGCGGCCTGACCCGCGAGCGGGCCGGTTTTGAAGTCAGAGACGTCCAGCCGTCCCATTACGGCAGGATTTGCCCGATTCAGACGCCGGAAGGACCGAATATCGGACTGGTCGGCCATATGGCCTCGTTCGCCAGAATCAACCAGTACGGTTTTTTGGAAACACCTTATTTTAAAGTTGAAAAAGGCAGGATAACTTCGCAAATACATTATTTGTCGGCTTACAAAGAAGAAAAATACAATATTGCTTCCGGAGCAGTGCCGATTGACAATAACGGTCATATTATTCCGGAAAAAGTGGAAGCCAGAATAAAAGGGGAAGCAGGCGTGACGGAACGGAGCAAGATTGATTTCATAGACGTTTCTTCGGAGCAGTCTATTTCCATCGCCACTTCCTGTATTCCTTTTTTGCAGAACGACGATGCCAACCGGGCTTTGATGGGTTCCAATATGCAGCGCCAGTCGGTTCCTTTGCTTTCGCCGGAACCACCTTTGGTTTCAACCGGAGTGGAAAAAGACGTGGCCAAAGATTCGGGCCAGGTAATCGTGGCTGAGGACGACGGTCTGGTGACTGAAGTTGACGCCTCCCGCATCGTCGTCAAATCATCAAAGGACAAAAAGCAAAAATCAAAAACCTATAATTTGAATAATTTCATCAGGACCAATCAATACACTTGCTTTCATCAGAAGCCGATCGTTGAAAAAAACCAAAAAATCAAAAAAGGAGACATTTTGACTGACGGCGGCGCGATCAGCCACGGCTCTCTGGCTTTGGGCCAGAATATTTTAGTGGCTTTCATGCCTTGGCGGGGCGGCAATTTCGAAGACGCCATTATTGTTTCCGAGAGAATGGTTAAAGACGACGTTTACACTTCGATCCACATTGAAAGTTTTGTCTGCGATGTCAGGGAAACGAAGCTGGGGCCGGAAATCACCACTCCGGACATTCCCAATGTTTCCGAGGAAAAATTGAAAGATTTGGATGAAGAAGGAATCATCAGAATCGGAGCCGAAGTCGGGCCTAACGACATTCTGGTCGGAAAAATCTCGCCCAAAGGCGAAGCTGACCTGACAGCCGAGGAAAGATTGTTAAGGGCCATTTTCGGGGAAAAAGCCAGGGAAGTCAAAGACACTTCTCTGACAATGGAATACGGCAAAAGAGGCAGGGTCGTGGGAGTCAAGGTTTTTTCCCGCGAAGCCGGGCATAAACTGGAACCAGGCGTAATAAAGAGGATTGAGGTGGAAATAGCCCAGTTAAGGCAGATCAAAGCCGGTGACAAACTGGCCGGCCGCCATGGCAACAAAGGGGTTGTTTCAAAAGTTTTACCTCTCGAGGAAATGCCTTTTTTGGCTGACGGCACGCCGGTTGACATTATTTTGAATCCGATGAGCGTTGCTTCCAGAATGAATCTCGGCCAGATTTTGGAAACTCATCTCAGCTGGGCGGCCAAAACTTTGGGATATCAGGCAGTTACCCCAGCCTTGGCCGGAGCCGACGAAACGGATATTAAAAGAGAATTAAAAGAAGCCGGCTTGCCGGAAGACGGAAAAATTACCCTGTATGACGGCAGAACCGGTTTGCCTTTTCCCAAAAAAATCACCATCGGCTATATTTACATGATGAAGCTGATTCATATGGTTGAAGATAAAATCCATATGAGAAGCATCGGCCCTTATTCTTTGATCACCCAGCAGCCGCTCGGCGGCAAAGCGCAATTCGGCGGCCAGAGATTCGGAGAAATGGAAGTTTGGGCTTTGGAAGGATACGGCGCGGCCTACACTCTTCAAGAAATGCTGACCATCAAATCCGACGATGTTACGGGCCGGGCAGCCACTTACGAAGCGATTTTGAAAGGAGAAGAAATAAAAACTCCCAACATTCCCGCTTCTTTCAATTTATTGGTGGCTGAATTAAAATCAATGGGTTTGAGCGTGGAAATAAAGGAAAAAACCGGTGAAAATTAAAAAAATATGCGCGTACAAGATTTAGAAGCCATAAGAATAAAATTAGCCTCGCCGGAAGAAATTTTGGATTGGTCCAATGGCGAGGTGACCAAACCGGAAACCATAAACTATCGGACTCAGAGATCTGAGAAAGACGGTTTGTTTTGCGAAAAGATTTTCGGGCCGACCAAAGATTACGAATGCTACTGCGGCAAATATAAGAGAATCCGCTATAAAGGCATTATCTGTGACAGGTGCGGGGTGGAAGTGACCAAAGCTCAGGTGAGAAGGGAAAGAATGGGGCACATTAAACTGGCCAGCCCTTGTTCTCATATCTGGTTTTTAAGAGGATTGCCTTCCAGGATGAGCATGATTTTGGATATACCGATGCAGCAGATGGAAAAAGTGATTTATTTCGCTTCTTACATTATTACCAATTGCAATGAAGACGCCAAAAAGAAAGTTCTGGAAGAAATCGAAAAAGAATACAAAGCCAAGGTAAAAGGGCAGAAGTCCGCCTCAGCGGTTAAAATCAAACTGGGCGATTTGAAAGCAGCCAAGGATTCGGCTGTCGAAGAGGTAGTTAATTTGAAACCTTTGAAAATTCTGTCGGAAAACGATTATCACCGGCTTTCTTTGAAATACGGGGAGGTTTTCGAGGCTGAAACCGGAGGCGAAGCTCTGACGAAGATTTTTGAAAAAATGAATTTAAAGAAAAAAATAGAAGAACTGAAAAAAGAATTGGAAATTGTCCGTTCGGCCGGACGGAAAGACGCTTCCGCCTTTCCGGCGGCGCCCTCGGCCGCCAGAAGGAAGATTTTGGCCCGGCTGAAAATTTTCCAGAATATGTCAAGATTGGGCTTACGGCCCGAATGGATGTTCTTGACCATTTTGCCGGTTTTGCCTCCGGATTTGCGGCCCATGGTCCAATTGGACGGCGGCCGCTACGCTTCTTCCGATTTGAACGACCTTTATAGGAGAGTCATCAATAGGAATAACCGGCTGAAATACCTTTTGGAAATCGGTTCTCCGGAAGTTATAGTCAGAAACGAAAAAAGAATGCTTCAGGAAGCAGTCGACGCTTTAATTGACAATGGCATGAGAAAAGGGACGATGACCATCGCTACCACCGGCGGCAAGAGACTGCTCAAATCATTGGCCGATATACTCAAAGGAAAACAGGGAAGATTCCGCCAGAATCTTTTGGGTAAAAGGGTGGATTATTCCGGCCGGTCGGTCATCGTGGTTGGTCCTGAATTGAAGCTTAATGAAGTGGGAATTCCCAAAAAAATGGCTTTGGAGCTTTTCAAGCCTTTTGTCATTAAGAAACTGCTGGACAAAGAGCTGGTTTATAACGTCAGATCAGCTTCCAGGTTGATTGAAGAAAGGACGGACGAAGTTTGGGCGAGCTTGGAAGAAGTGGTCAAGGACAAGCTTGTTCTGCTGAACCGGGCCCCCACTCTCCATAAATTGGGAATCCAGGCGTTTTATCCGAGATTGATAGAAGGAGAATCGATCAGAATTCATCCGATGGTTTGTAAAGCTTTTAACGCTGACTTTGACGGAGACCAGATGGCGGTCCATCTGCCGCTTTCCGAAAAAGCCCAGAAAGAAGCCAAAGAAATCATGCTGTCCACCCTTAATTTATTGAAACCGGCTATCGGCACGCCGGTTGTCAGTACTGACCAGGATATTATTCTGGGCTGTTATTCTTTGACTAAGATAATAGAAGGAGTCAAAGGCGAAAATAAGATATTCGGCAACAAACAAGAGACAATTCTCGCCTGCGAGTTCGGTGATATTGATTTAAGAGCGAAAATCAGGATACTGGCTGGCGCTTTCGGCCACGCCGCCAAAGCACCATCAGCATCAGCCGTTGAAACCAGCGTCGGCCGTCTTCTTTTCAATGAAGTTTTTCCTCAAGATTTTCCTTTCCAGAACAAGCTGATAAAAAACAAAGATTTGGGAATGATTATCAGGCAAGTCATCGAAAAATACGGCGTCCAGCAAGCGGAAGAAACCTTGGATAAAATAAAAGAACTGGGTTTTGAATATTCCACCTGGTCGGGAATTTCCTGGGGCATGGATGATTTGATTATTCCTCCGGAAAAAGAAGGCATCATGGAAAAAGCGGAGAAAGAAGTGGAAGAGATCGAAGGGCATTTCAAAAAAGGATTGCTTTCCAAAGATGAAAAAACTTCTAAAATAATTGAAATTTGGAGCAGGGTGAAAACGAAAATCGAGGAATTGGTTCCGAAAACCCTGCCTCAGGACGGTTCGGTTTTCCAGATTATCGATTCCGGAGCAAAGGGATCCTGGGGCCAGCCCGTCCAGATGTCCGGCATGAAGGGCTTAGTGATCAACCCGGCCGGACAAATCATAGAGTTGCCCGTTAAAAGCTCCTTTAAGGAGGGTTTTGACGTTTTGGAATATTTCATCTCCACCCACGGAGCCAGAAAAGGAACGGCTGATACCGCTCTGCGGACTTCCACAGCCGGCTATTTGACCAGAAGATTGGTTGACGTCAGCCATGAAATCATAGTCATGGAGGAAGATTGCGGCGACAAAGAAGGATTCATTATCCGGAAAAAAGATGCCGACGAACTCGGCCAGAATTTCATTTATAAAATCTTAGGCAGGGTCAATTTGGAAAATATCAAGGGAATCTGTAAAGAGGGGGAAATCATTGATTGGGAAAAAGCCGAAAAAATAAGCTCGGCTGGCATTGAAGAAGTCAGAGTAAGATCTCCTTTGAGCTGCCAGTCTGTCAGGGGTGTTTGCCAGAAATGCTACGGCTGGGATCTCGGCAACAATCAGTTGGTAAAACTGGGAGAAGCCATCGGAATCGTCGCTGCCCAGTCAATCGGCGAACCGGGCACTCAGCTGACCATGAGAACTTTCCATACGGGCGGCGTGGCCGGCGGCGGCGACATTACCATGGGTTTGCCGCGGGTTCAGGAGATATTTGAAACAAGAGTGCCCGGAGGCAAAGCGGAAATGTCGAATACTGACGGAAAAGTTCTGGAAATAACCCAGGACAGGATAATCAAAATAAAAGCCAAGAATCCCGTTTCCGCCAAAGTTAAAACAAGCAAGGCGAAATCCAAGGCAACCGCTAAAAAATCGGAAATCGTGGAATACGAAGTTCCCTTAAAATCGGCAATTTGGGTTGAAGTCGGTCAAGAAGTCAAAAAAGGCCAGCAGCTTTGCGAAGGAAGTTTGGAATTGAAAGATTTGTTCAAATTAGTGGGCGAGGAAGAAACTCAGCGCTACATCATTAAAGAAATACAGAAGATTTACGTTTCCCAGGGAGCCGTCATTCATGACAAGCATATCGAGGTAATCTGCCGCCAGATGTTTTCCAGGATAAAAATCAAGGAGACGGAAGATTCTTTCTTCTCCGTCGGGGAAGTCGTCGAGAGATCCAAGTTTTTGGAAGAGAACGACCGGTTGAAAAAGGAGAAAAAGAAACCGGCCAAGGGGAATGCCATATTATTGGGAATTTCTAAAGTCGCTTTGACTACCGATAGTTTCCTTTCGGCAGCTTCCTTCCAGGAAACATCGCGGGTTCTGATCAAAGCGGCCCTGGAAGGCAAAGAAGATAAGCTCAGGGGATTGAAAGAGAACGTGGTCATGGGAAAACTCATACCGGCCGGCACCGGTTTTAGGAAAGAAAAGAAATAGGGATTTGGGCGGCAGGGAAGTTTGGTATATAATAGAATAAATGGCTAAAAAGAAGAAATCCAAAAACAATAAAAAACCTCCGTTCAAAAAGAAAAGACCGAATATTTTTTTTCTGCCGGAAGAAATCAGAAAAAAAGTTCTAGGACTGATTGTTTTCATTTTGGCCATAATCGTTGTTTTGAGCTTTTTCGGTCGGGCCGGCATCGCTGGCTCCGCCTTGCTGAAAGTCATTGATTTTTTAATCGGCAAGGCGCTTTTTATTATTCCCCTGGTTTTGGTCTTAGCGGGTTTGGTTCTTTTGAACGCCAAATACCGAAAAATCTTTTCCTCAACGGTTCTGGCCATTTTCATTTCGGTGGCCGGCTTGGCCGGATTTCTTGAAAGCTTGAAACCCCTGGGATCGGAAATAAAAGAAGGAGGCTGGCTGGGATACATTCTGGCTTTGCCTTTCCGGCAATTTTTCGGAGTTTTGGTTTCCCGGATAGTTTTCGGCGGCGTAATCCTCATCGGCGGTTTTATTTTCTGGCATTTGATTAAAGGGCCGAAAACCAAGGAAATTACCGGGACAAAGGAAACTCCGGAAGCAGCGGCTAAAGAGCCGTCTTTGATGAAGAAGATTTTCCTGCCGAAATTCAAAATTAAAGAAATCGAACCTAAAATAAAAGAAGCTCTGGTCAAGTTAGAGGAGCCGGTTTTGGAATTGAAGAGCAAAGAAGTGCCGGCCGCTTTTTTGAACGGGGAAAAATACAAGCTGCCACCTTTGGAATTATTAGAGACCGACAAAGGAAAGGCTGCGGCCGGCGACATCGTCACCAACTCGGCGATTATCAAAAAAACTTTGGAGAACTTCGGCTTACCGGTGGAAATGTCGGAAATTAATATCGGTCCGACCGTAACCCAATATACTTTGAAGCCGGCTGAAGGCATCAAACTTTCTAAAATTACCGCCCTTTCAAACAATTTTTCCTTGGCTTTAGCTAGTCATCCCATAAGAATTGAGGCACCCATACCTGGCAAGTCCTTGGTCGGTATTGAAGTACCTAATAAAGTCAGATGCCAGATAAGATTGAGGGATTTGATTGCCAACCCTCAATTTCAAAAGAGCGTTTCCAATTTGAACGTTGTTCTGGGAAAAGACGTTTCCGGTTTTCCCTGTTATGCCGATTTGGCCAGAATGCCCCATTTGCTGGTGGCCGGGGCAACCGGCACCGGTAAAACCATTTTTCTGAATTCTTTGATTTTAAGCCTGCTTTACCAAAATTCACCCGGCAATTTGAGATTTATTTTGATTGACCCGAAAAGAGTCGAATTTTCCGCCTATAAAGACCTGCCTCATCTTCTGACGCCGGTCATCTTTGATCCTCAAAGGACGATTAATGCCTTAAAATGGCTGATCACCGAAATGGAAAAAAGATTCGATATTTTATCGGTCAACGGTTCAAGGAACATCGCCAGTTATAACGAAAAAACCGCCAAAGAAGGAGGCAAGACTTTACCTTACATTGTTTTGATTATTGACGAATTGGCGGATTTGATGATGGCCAAAGGAAGGGAAATGGAAGCCGGTATCGTCAGATTGGCCCAGATGGCCAGAGCTGTGGGCATTCATTTGGTAGTAGCCACCCAACGCCCGTCAGTCGAAGTGATCACCGGCTTGATTAAGGCCAATATCACCTCCCGGGTCACCTTCCAGGTGGCTTCCCAAATTGACAGCCGGACGGTTCTGGACACTTCCGGCGCCGAAAAGCTTTTGGGAGCCGGAGATTTGCTTTTCATCTCAGCCGATATTTCGAAACCTAAAAGAATCCAAGGTTCTTATATTTCCGAAAAGGAAGTGAGGAGAGTGGTCGATTACACCAAAATCCAGAAAGAAAAATGGTTGGCCGGGCAGGAAGTCGAATTATTTGAAAATCATTTGGCCGAAGACCTTGAAAAAAGTCTGGAAGGCAGAGAAGGAAAAAGCGGTTTTGAAGATGACAACGGTGGGGATGACCCTTTATACAACGAAGCGAAAAAAATAGTCATTGAAGCCCAAAAGGGTTCAGCCTCTTTTTTGCAAAGGAGACTGAGAATCGGCTATGCCAGAGCCGCCAGGTTATTGGACATACTTGAAGAACACGGCATAGTCGGGCCAGGTGAAGGGGCCAAACCCAGGGAAATTTTGTTCAAAGGCAATAACAGTCAGCCGGAAGGTGAAGAAATCGGCGAAGGTGAAGATTGGGAAAAAGTTTAAAATCATTGGCAGCCAGCGATAAAAATATAGTATAATAAAAGCATGTCAAAGAAAAAAACTGAGAAAAAGAATGCTGGCAATCTCCAGGAAGCGATCGATGAAATCAAACAGCGTTTCGGAGAGGGCGCCATCATGAAATTGAAAGAAGTCAAAGCGGTTGATATCGATTCGATTTCAACCGGTTCCATTTCTTTGGATTTGGCTTTGGGAATAGGAGGAGTCCCCCGTGGCAGAGTCATTGAAATTTTCGGTCCGGAATCGAGTGGAAAAACAACATTAGCTTTGCATGTTTTGGCCGAAGCGCAGAAAAAGGGAGGTGCGGCTGCTTTTATCGATGCGGAACACGCCATGGATCCGGATTACGCCAAAAGAATCGGTGTTAACACCGATGATTTGTTGATTTCCCAGCCGGATTCCGGTGAACAAGCCCTGCAAATTTTGGAAACTCTGGTCAGGTCTGGGGAAGTCGACGTAATCGTGATTGATTCGGTCGCAGCTCTAGTTCCTCAGAACGAAATTGCCGGGGAAATGGGCGAATTCCAAATCGGTTTGCAAGCCCGCCTGATGAGCCAGGCTTTAAGAAAACTGTCGGGCATTATCGCCAAGACGAAAACAGTCGTCATTTTTTTGAACCAAACCAGAATGAAAATAGGAATAATGTTCGGCAATCCGGAGACCACGCCCGGCGGCCTTGCCTTGAAATTTTACGCTTCCGTCAGAATAGACTTAAGAAGAATCGCCCAGGTAAAAAGGGGCGATGAAATTATCGGCGGCCGGCACAAGGCGAAAATCGTCAAAAACAAAGTTGCCCCGCCTTTCAAGGTGGCGGAGTTCGATATTTTTTACAATGAAGGAATTTCTTATTTCGGAGACGTTTTGAATGCCGGCATTAAATCCGAAGTAATAAAAAAAGCCGGCAGTTGGCTTCAATTCGAGGAAACGCGGCTAGGTCAGGGTATGGAGGCGAGCAAGGAATTTTTAAGGGAAAACCCCAAAATTGCCGAAAAAATCAAAGGGTTGTTGTTTAAAGAATAAAAAAAGACAATCTTATCTATTTTCGATCCGTTAAGGTCTTCGATCCGTTAAGGAAGAAGTCGGTGAAAGGAGAGCTAAATATCTGGCTCTTTTTATCGCTCTGGCCAGTTTTCTTTGGTGACCGGAACAAACGCCGGTTCTTTTTTTCGGCCTGATTTTTCCCGAAGCCGAAATGAATTTACGCAAAATCTGCGTTTCTTTGAAATCGATATTCTTTATGTTTCTTTGACAAAAATAGCACTCCATAAGCAAAAATTTCTAAAAAGGAATGTCTTTTATGTTAATTTCTTGTTCTTCTTCAATAACGGGAATGTTTTCTTGTCCGTTTTGTTCGTTCTGTTTGGATTCGTTTCTGACTGGCCCCGCTTCTTGAGAAGCAAACTTGGCTGATTTCGGTCCTAATTGCAGCCTTTCGGCGATTATTTCGGTTCTGTATTTTTTAACGCCGTTTTGGTCCTGCCAGCTTCTTGTTTGCAATCTGCCTTCTATTAAAACCAAGGAACCTTTATTCATGTATTGAACGGCGATATCGGCCAATTTTCCGAAAAGAACGATATTGTGGAATTCAGTCTGCTGCTGTTTCTGGCCGTTTTTGTCGGTAAAAAAACGGTCGGTGGCCATACCGAAAGAAGTCAAAGATTGTCCCGAAGGCAGGACTTTGTTTTCAGGGTCGCGGGTCAGTCGGCCGACTAAAATTACTTTATTGTAATTCATTCTTCTTTAAGTATTTCATCGAGCTTTTTCTCGATTTCTTTAAGTTCGACTTTTTTCTCTTCTTCGGATAAAATCGGGCGAAGTTCGCCTTCTTTGTCAGCTACCGTCTTTCTGGGGCGGCGGACGGCTTTTTCTTTCTTAACTGGCGGTTTAACCAGTATTAAATAGCGCAGAATCCGTTTTTCCTCTTTTAATTCCTTTTCCAAACCAGCCAATTTTTCCGGCACCATTTGAAAATTAAGGACGGCCAGGTATGCTTGAGGTTGTCCCTGTACCGAATAAGCCAGCCTTTTCTTAAATGGCGGTTTTCCTTCAGCTGAAAAACCTTCTTTTTCCTGAATTAAAGAAATGATTTTATTTTGGATTGCCGTTGCTTCTTCTTCGGAAACTTCGGACGATATCAGATAAGTTAATTCGTATGGCTTCATGTTATTTTCAGATTTTGAATTCAATTACGTCGCCGTCTTGGACGAGATAATCCTGGCCGGCTATTCTGAGCCAGCCCAGTTCTCTTGCCTTGTGCCAACTGCCGGCTTCAACCAGCTTTTGCCAGTTGATTACTTCCGCCTTAATGAACTTCTCTTGAAAATCGGAATGGACCAAGCCCGCGGCCTGCCGGACGGTTGAACCTTTTTTCAGAGTCCAAGCCCTGGTTTCTTTCAGGCCGGCCACCGTGAAAAAAGTAATCAAATCAAGAATATTGTAGCAGTCAATAATCAATCGGTCAAGTTTTGACTGCACTTTGAGTTCGTCTTTCTCTTCGGCCGACAGTTCCGAAATTTCTTCCTCCTCCTTCAAATTCATCTCCAGATAGCCGTCTTTCGGCGCCTGATACCGGCTGCGGCCGTCGGTGTTCAAAAGATAAATGATCGGTTTCTCGCTTAAAAGATTTTCTTTTTCACTGCTTTCCTGAATTTTAATGGAAGGGGAAGAAGAAAGCTTTCTCTCTTCGATCTCCAGGTCTTTCAATTCAAGTTCGGTTTTTATCGTTTCAATGTCTCTTTCTGGATTTATTTCATCTGCGACGTTTGCCGCATTTTTATTTTCAAAGCCCTTGATTACTTCCAAAATCGCCTGGCAGTTTCTGATTTGAGCCAGAAATTGATTTCCCAGTCCTTCTCCTTTGTGGGCTCCTTTTACCAGTCCGGCTATGTCTATGAATTCAATGACGGTTGGACTTATCTTTTCCGGCTTGATGATTGAGGCGATTTTATCCAATCTTTCATCGGGAATTTTAATTATTCCCACATTGGGATGAATGGTGGTAAAGGGATAATCCTTGATGTCTACCTTGATTCTGGTAAGCGCTTTGAAGAGAGTAGACTTGCCGACATTGGGCAGTCCGACTATACCTACTGAAAAGCTCATAATTGAGAATTAAAGGCCCATTTTTTTCTTAACCTCCTGCATGGTCGACTGGGCGATAGTTTGGGCGCGTCTGGCTCCTTGGCTTAAGATTTCTTTGACGTAAACTTCTCTGGTCAGCAATTCTTTCTTTTTCCGCCGGAAAGGTTCCAGCGAATCGATCAAAAGGTCCGAAAGGGATTTTTTGAAGTTGGCGTAGCCTTTTTCCTTGAATTTCTTTTCTATTTCTTTGACGGTTTTTCCGGAAAACACGGAATAAATCGTCAGAAGGTTGGAGATGCCGGCTTTTTTCACCGGGTCGTATTTGACGACTTTTCCCGTGTCGGTGACAGCCGTCATTATTTTCTTCCGGATTTCTTCAGGTTCGTCAAAAAGCCCGATTTGGCTTTCCGGAGGGTCGCTTTTCGACATCTTTCTTTTCGGGTCTTTCAAAGACATTATCCTCGCCCCGATCTTGGGCAGTTTCGCTTCGGGAATTTTAAACGTTTCCCCGAATCTTTGGTTGAATTTCCTGGCAATCGTCCTGGCTAGTTCGACGTGCTGCTTTTGGTCTTCGCCTACGGGAACCGTTTCCGTTTTATAAAGGAGAATGTCCGCTGCCATCAAAACCGGATAATCAAGCAGGCCGGCGTTGAGATTTTTCTTGAATTTTTTCGCTTTTTCCTTGTACTGGGTCATTCTGCTCAAATCGCCGAGCGGCGTGATGGTGTTCAATAGCCAGGCCAATTCGCTGTGTTCTTTGACGTGGGATTGGACGAAGATTATCGATTTTTCGGGATTGATGCCGGCTGCCAGATAAATAACGGCTTTTTCCAGGATTAATTCCTGGAGGGTTTTCGGATCGTAGGGGACGGTCAAAGCGTGCAGATCCACAATGCAAAAGATGCATTCATTTTCTGCCTGAAGTTCGAGCCATTGGTTTATGGCTCCCAGATAATTTCCGATATGCAATTTTCCCGTCGGCTGAATGCCGGAAAAGATGCGCATGTTTTTAGACTTCTATGACGACCGGCAGAATCATCGGTCGCCTTTGCGTCCTGATGTAAAAGAATTGGCCGATTTTATTGCGGATTTCGTCCTTGATGTAGCTCCAATTGGCGACTTTTTCCGAACCGGTCGCCTGATGGACTATTTCAATCACTTTTTTGCGCGTGTCTCTGAGCAGTTCTTTCGATTCCCTGAGATAAATGAACCCTCTTGATATTATATCAGGAGAACCTTTGACTTTGCCAGTTTGTTTATCCACCACCACCACGATGACGAACATGCCGTCTTTAGCCAGCATTTGCCGGTCCCTTAAGACGATTTCCCCCACATCGCCGATGCCCAAGCCGTCGACGAAGATATAACTCGTATCAGTTTTTTCTTTCTCGATAAACGGCCTGTTTTCTTTGTAAAAATTGATGATATGGCCGTTGTCCAGGACAAAGACGTTATTTTCGGGAAAGCCGGTTTCTTTGATGACTTTCTTGGCTTCTTTTAGGAAATAATGGTTGGCGTAAACTGGCAGGACGTAAGTCGGCTTTATCTGCCTGACCACTTCCCGGATGGCCTGGATGTTGTTGTGGCCGCTGACGTGGACGTCCATGATTTCATTGTGAATGACGTTGTCGCATTTGCGGTAAAGGCCGTCTTTCAAAGACTGGATGGTTCTTTCATTGCCGGGAATAATGGAGGAGGAGAAAAGAATGGTGTCGCTTTTCTTGAGTTTCACGTAATTGTGGCTGTCGGCGACTATCCGGGAAAGAACGGCTTGCGGTTCTCCCTGGGCGCCGGTGCAGATTATGACCACTTTGTTCGGCGGATAATCGTTTATTTTTTTAATGTCGATAAGGGTTTCCCGGCCGATTTTAATATAGCCCATTTTTTTGGCTATTTCCAAGATCATTCTCATACTGTAGCCGTCAATAGCCACTTTCTTGCCGACTTTCTGCAGATAATTAAGGATTTCCCTGATTCTTTTGACTTGGGTGGAAAAAGTGGCGATAATCAATCTTCCGGGAGCAGTATCAATGATTTTTCTGATGTTCTCCCACATGTTTTCTTCGGTAACCAGCGGCTGCTTATTGACCGCTCCTAAGCTTTCAATCATCAAGACAGTCGGTTTGGGCAGTTTCGAGAGAAAGTCATAAGATAGTTTTTTTTCGCTCAAACCTACGTCGAGCGTCCAGTCGCCCATATGGATGACCGTGGCCGCTGGGCTTGAAATCACCACTCCGACGGAATCCATAATGGAATGTTCAACGTCGAAAAAACTTAATTTCAACTGTCCCAAATTAATTCTTTCTTTAGAGAGATTCGGTTTCAATTGGATGGTTTTCAAGCGGGAGGTCGATCCTTTCTTGTATTCTTCCATTTTGCGCCTGATTAAAGCCACGGTGAATTCCCGGCTGATAACCAGGGGATAGCCCAGTTTTTCCAAAAGGATGGGAGCGGCTCCGATATGGTCCAGATGGCCGTGGGTGAAAACCACGGCTTTTATTTTTTTCGATTTGTCTTTGAGATAATTGATGTTGGGAATGATGTAATCGATACCAGGCATGTCTTCCTCCGGGAATTGGATTCCCATGTCGACGATGACAATGTCGTTTTCGTATTCGAAAACCGTCATATTTCTGCCAACTTCTTCCTGTCCGCCGAGCGGCACAATTCTAAAATTTCCTTGTTTTGGTTGTTTTATCATATTTTTATTAAGAGTTAATTAATCGGTGCCGAGGGCGGGATTTGAACCCGCAAGCCTTTAGGGCACACGGTCCTGAACCGTGCATGTTTTCCAGTTTCATCACCTCGGCTTCAAAAATTGTTCCACAATAATCCAACAGCATATGCAATCTTAGGGCTCCATTTTGCTTTGTAATCTTTATTTTTTTGGCTTCCTCTCATGTCTGCCAGTTCCGCCACGTCCGCTTAAACGAGTTTTTCTTCCTTAAGAAATTTTTTAAGCTCTTTGCCGAATCGGGGATGTTTTAAAGAAAGATAAAGATTCGATTTCAAATAAGCCAGTTTATTGCCGCATTCTAGCCATTTGCCTTCGAATTCGTAGCCGTAAACAGTCAGGCCTTTTTTAATCATTTCGTTGAAAGCGCCGGCCAACCTTATTTCCCCTTTGGCCCGGGAAGGCGTCTTCTCCAGGAAATTGAAAACCTCGGAGTCAATGACGTATTTGCCGACAATGGCCAAATTAGAGGGAGCTTTACCCGGCTCCGGCTTTTCTTCTATACCTTTTATCTTATAAAGCCGCGGCCTGATTTTTTCAACCCTGACGATGCCGTAGGAAGAAAGTTTTTCCGGCGGCAGCTTGTGCAGGGCGATGATTGGTTTGCGGCGCTCTTTGAAAATCTTGACCAGTTGCCGGGAACAGGGGATTTTTGCGTCAACGATATCGTCGCCGAATAAAACAAGACATGGCTCTTTTTTGACCGATTTTTTGGCCTGCAGGACGGCGTGGCCGTCGCCCAAAGGATTTTTTTGTACGACCTGAGAAAAAGATATTTTTTCGGAAAGTTTTGTCAATTTCTCAAGGGATTTCAAAATTTCGTATTTTCTGTTCTTTTTTAGTCTTTTTTCCAGATCGCGGTTTTCCTTGAAATAATCCAAAACTTTTTTATATCCCGGCTTGACTGTGAAGATTATTTCCTTGATGCCGGCCGCAGCCGCTTCTTCAACTATGTACTGGATGGTTGGTAAATCGGCCAAAGGCCAGAATTCTTTCGGCAATGCCTTACTTAAAGGCAAGAATCTTGTTCCTAATCCGGCGATGGGAATAACGGCTTTTTTAACGTTTGTCGCCATATAAGAAATCGAAGTTCTCAGGTTTTGTCTTTAAAGGTTTTTTGAATTTTATTTCTGGGATTTTTCCGTATTTTTCATTCTTGACCCAGCCGTCTTCGGTGTAAAAGTAAGCGGCTCCCCCGAATTTTTCAAAAAAAGAATAATCGCTCTGGCATTTATCGGACAGCCAGTTGGCCATCACCAGTTCTTTATTGCCGGGATTGATCGTCAAGTGATGGCAGTTCGGCGGATAAATTATCCAATCTCCTTTGCCGGCTTTTATCACTTCGGTCCGGTTGTCCTCCTCCCATTGGGCAAGATAAAAAGCTTCGCCTTCCAGAACGGTTATCAGTTCCGAAAAATTATTAATATGTTTGTGTCCTTTGGTTTTGGGAAATTCCTTTCCCAGCATTTTGGGTGGGATGACGGTGATATCATACCTTAAATCCCCTTGTTGTTCCACTCCCCTCCAGACGTAATAAACCGGAAAATTTTCAGCTGTTTCAGCCCATTTTCGGTCGTATAAAACGTTTTCTATCTCTTTTAAATAGCGGATCCAAGTGGGTTTTTTATTCTGGAATTTTCGGTTTTCCTCCATGGTATTTTTTAAATTGATTGTTTATTTAAAGGCTCTTTCCGTCTTGAAATACCAATTGGCCATATCGGAGAATCTTTTCGACGGGTCGCTGACGATTTTGTCGGTTGCGCCCCTTACTTCTTTGGAAATAAAGTAAGAATATTCGGGGCTGTAAAGAAATACGGCCGGAGCGTCTTTTATCAGAATATCCTGAAATTCTTCCAAAACCGCTTGCCTTTCTTCCTTATCCAGGGTTTGCCTGGCTTTTTCCAGCAGTTTGTCGGCATCTTTGTTTTCATAGCCGGCCAGATTAAGACCAGGATCTTTTGTTTGGGAAGAATGCCAATAGACGAAGGGGTCGGGAATCAGTTCCAATACTTGGCCGTAAAGAACCATTTGGTAATTTCTCGGCTTGATTATTCCTTCCGAAAAATCTTTGATTTCTCCATTGCCGTTTTTAACAACGGTTTGGATTTCGATGTTTATGCCTATTTTTTCCCATTGTTTTTTCAAAAGATCGGCTAGCTGCTCTAGAATCGGATTGGCGGCGTCCGCCACCGAAGTGGTTAAAGTGAAAGAAAGAGAAGCTGTTTCCGTTGAAGGAGCGGCGCAGAGCTGGTTTAATTTGTCTCTGGTGCTTTTGAGAACGCTGCCGGTGCCGGCGGTCAAGCCGTAAGGAACCAGTATTTCTTCTTTGTATTTTTCTTGAAACTTGATTACGGCACTCTTGGTTTTTTCGCCGAAATAACCGCTGATTTCCCCTGCGGGATAAACGTCAGGGTCTTTAGCTAGGCATTTCTGCAATTCCTGGACTTCGCTCCCCTGAGAGCCGGTCTGGAGGTTGTTCTTGAATTGGAAAGCCGGCTGTTTGGTGGTCGTTTTTTCCCTGGAACCGTTTTCATTTTTGACAAAACCAGCTTCGTCTAAAATTCGTTCGGCTTTTTCCGGGTCGAATTCATAGATTTCTGCCGGGTTTTCGAAGCCGTAGATTTCCGGCAGAATCGGCGAATCCGTTGTTTTTCCTTTACCGGCTGAAATTTCCCTGATGATTTCTTCTTTGTCCGTGGCGTAGTTCAAGGCCTGCCTGATTTTTTTATTGGCCAGAACTTTCGCTTCCTCGGGATTGAAGAAAACGGCGAAATAGCTCGGCAAGAGCAGGCGGTATTCGGAGAACTCGTCGGTCTTCAAATTATCGTATTTTTTCACCGGGCTGTAAAAGAATCCCTTGATTTGTCTGGAATTCAAAGCTGAAATCAATTCGTTTTCATTATTGAAAAAATAAAAGATTATTTTCGGGATGTAATAAGGTTCTCCGTGATAATTGGGATTGGCCGCCAGTTCCAAGGATTTGATATTGCCTGCCTTATCTTCCTTGTCTTTGACCGCATTTTTTATCAGGTAAGGGCCGGCGCCGATCGGTTCCAGATTGTAAGCTGATAAGGAGAAATTTTGGCAGGGTATTTTTTCCCAAACGTGCTTGGGGATGATTTTCAAAGTGCAGTTTTCCAAAAAAACAGCTGAGGGATTTTTCAATTCGAAATAGATCGTTAAATCTGAAACTTTTTTCACCGTTACCCCGAGCCATTTCGCCCTGATTGGGCTTTTGACTGCCGGATTCTGGATGGTTTCGATGGTGAAAATCACGTCGTCGGCCGTCAGAGGCTGGCCGTCCGACCAAAGGAGATTTTCTTTCAGACGGAATTCAAAAATCTTGCCGTCTTCGATGATTTCGTATCCTTTTGCCAGATCAAGAACAATTTCTCCTTTTTCGTCGTATTTCATTAGCCCCGCATAAATCAGTTCAATCAGGTCGCGGTCAACGTCGTAAGCCGGATAAATCGGATTGATCCAGCGTGGGGAACCGACTACGCCTTCTATATAAACCCCGCCTTTTGCCGGCCTGATTTCCGTGTTTTTGAAATAAAAATCAATTGTCAGGAAAAGAAAACTAATCAAAGCCAGGGATGAAAAAACAAAGAAAGCGATTTTTTCCTTCTTGTCTAAGATTTTCAAGAATTGCTTCCAGCCCGTCAGGGTCAGAAGCCGTTTGATACCTTGGCGGTATTCCATAGTTTTTAGAAAGTCTAATCTCCGGATAATTTTAACGGGGCCCGCCGTAGCAGGAAGAAGCGTTTAGGAGATGGCGGGTGTTTAAAAAAGGAGATTCAAGATAGCCAGGACGATGAATAAAATTCCGAAGACTATTGTTCCCCAAAAGATTTTTTTCTGGATGCCCCTTCTGGTGGCGTAAAAGCCTCCTTCCTGTCCGAAAGCCGAACCCAAAGCGGTTCCTCTTTGCTGGAGAAGGATTAAGACAACCAAAATAACGGATACTATAATTTGAGCTAAAGTCAAATACTGCAGCATGATATTTTTAGATTATTGTTTTTTTATTTTTCGGTTGTCGGCGGCCCAAAAAATAACCGATCAGCCAAACGATTACGGTCGTCCAAAAGAGGGGAATAATGCCGGCCACGGTCAGTTCCGGGAAAACGACGTCGACAAACCATATCAGGGCCATATTGATTATTAAACTGAAAAGACCGAAAGTCAAAAATCTCAAAGGCAGGGTGATCGTTTTCAGAATCGGCTTAATGAAAAAATTGATCAAGCCGAGGAAAGCTCCGGCCATCGCCAAATATTTAAGTTCTCCGGTGAATTCAACCCCGGGTACGAATTCCACGGCCAGCCAAAAACTCAGGATGCCGCCGATAATCTGATAAAGCAAATTAGACATGTCTTTATAAGATGATAGCAGAGTTCCGTTTTGCAATCAAGCTCTGGTGGCCATTCTTGAAAATTCCGGAGATCTGGGATATAATCGTTAATTATGGCCGCTGATTTCATCAAAATAAGAGGAGTGCGCGTCCACAATCTGCGGAATATCAGTTTGGATATACCTAAAAACAAGCTGGTGGCGATTACCGGCCTTTCCGGTTCGGGAAAATCGTCTTTGGCTTTTGATACCTTATATGCCGAGGGCCGTCGGGTCTATGTTGAAAGCTTGTCCGCTTACGTCAGGCAGTTCCTGGGAGGAATAACACAGAAGCCGGAAGCGGATTCCATTGAAGGCATCAGCCCGGCCATTTCAATCGATCAGAGAAAAGCCTCACGCAATCCTCGCTCGACCGTCGGTACGATTACCGAAATTTACGATTATCTCCGCCTTCTCTTCGCTAGAATGGGCCGGCCTTTTTGTCCGAAATGCGGCCAGTTGATCAGCCGCCAAACAGCCGGCCAAATCATCGAGCAACTTTTGAAATTGCCCGGAAACAGGGAAATCGTTATCCTAGGTCCTTTAATCCGTGGCAAAAAAGGCGAACATCAGGGGATATTGGAAGAGATTAAAAGAGCTGGTTTCGTCAGAACAAGAGTTGACGGCATAATTTACAAGCTGGAAGAGATTTCAGGGGGAAATTTGGATAAAAATAAGAAACACTGGATTGAAGTGGTGGTTGACGGCCTGATTTTGAATAAAAAATCGGACAAGCCGAGATTGGCTGATTCTTTGGAAATGGCTTTGAAACTGGGCAAAGGAACCGCCATTGTGGCCAATTCAAAAAACAAATCAGCGGATTTGGTTTTTTCATCTCATTTCGCCTGCGAAAAATGCGGCGTATCTTTGCCGGAATTGGAACCGCGCCTTTTTTCTTTCAACTCTCCTTTCGGCGCTTGTCCCGGCTGCCAGGGATTGGGGGAAAAGCTGGAAGTTTCGCCTGACCTGGTCATTCCCAACCCCAATTTAACCATTGCCGAAGGCGCTATCTTTCCTTGGTCACACGCTTCCCACAAAGTCGGCCGGCAGGGTTATTTTTGGGAACAGCTGCACAATCTGGCCGAGAAACGGAATTTTTCCCTGGACGTGCCGGTCAAGGAATTGCCTGCCAAAGTCATTGATCTGATTCTCTACGGCAGCCAGGATTTTGAGGGCGTGATTCCAGGCTTGGAAAGAAAATACCGCGAAACAGATTCGGATTATACGAGAAGCGAAATCGAACGCTACATGGTTGAAAAGAAATGCGAACAGTGCCAGGGAAAAAGGCTGAAAGCCGAAGTTATGGCCGTCAGAATGGCCGGCAAAACGATCGACGTTCTGGTTGAAATGCCCATAAACAAAGCGCAGGAATTTTTCAAAAACTTAAAATTCAGGGCGGCCGAAGCGAAAATCGGCCAGCCGATCGTCGGGGAAATCATCAACCGTCTGCAATTTTTGATTGACGTCGGCCTGGATTATCTGACTTTGGACAGGCAGGCTGACACTCTGGCCGGGGGAGAAGAACAGAGAATCAGATTGGCCACCCAGATCGGTTCGAAATTGACCGGAGTCTTATATGTTTTGGACGAGCCTTCGATCGGGCTTCACAGCCGCGATCAGGAAAAATTAATCAGTGCTTTGAAAAAACTCAAAAATTTGGGCAACAGTCTGGTAGTGGTGGAACATGATTCCCAGACGATTATGGCGGCTGATTGGGTTATCGACGTCGGCCCCAAAGCCGGCCAGCATGGCGGCTGCATCACTTTTCAGGGAACGCCGAAACAACTGCTCAAAAGCCGCACTCTGACCGGGGATTATTTGTCCGGTAGGAAAAAGGTGGGAGTCGGCCGGCAGGCTGCTCCGGCTGTCAATTATTTGGTTATTAAGGGCGCCAAAGAGCATAATCTTAAGAATATTGATGTAAAGATTCCTTTGGGCCGGTTCGTCTGTCTGACAGGGGTTTCCGGTTCCGGCAAGAGCAGCTTGATGAACGATATTCTGGCCAAGGCGCTTTTGAAGAAATTTTACAAGAGCAAAGAGGAACCGGGCGTTCACAAGGAAATTTCAGGAACCGAGTTTCTGAACAAGGTCGTCCTAGTCGACCAGTCGCCGATCGGCCGGACTCCCAGAAGCAATCCGGCGACTTACACCAATGCTTTTACATATATAAGGGATTTATTCGCCGGGATGAAGGAAGCTAAAATCAGGAATTATCAGCCCGGCCGTTTCAGCTTTAACGTCAAAGGCGGCCGCTGTGAATTCTGCGAAGGCCAGGGGACGAAAAAAATAGAAATGTATTTTTTGCCGGATATCTACGTCCAATGCCCGGAATGTCAGGGAAAAAGATTCAACAAGGAAACCTTGTCCGTTGAATACAAAGGAAAAGACATTGCCCAAGTTTTGGAAATGACTATTGAAGAAGCTTTGCAATTTTTCAAAAACGTGCCGGGTCTTTATGAAAAACTGAAAACTTTGGACGAAGTCGGCTTGGGTTACGTTCATCTCGGCCAGCCGGCTCCTTCTTTGTCAGGCGGTGAAGCCCAAAGGGTGAAACTGGCGGCTGAACTTTCCAAAAAAGCCACTGGCAAAAGCTTGTATATTCTGGACGAGCCGACCACCGGCTTGCACCCCCACGATATCGAAAAGCTGGTTTGGATTTTGAAAAGCTTGGTTGATAAAGGAAATACGGTTCTCATCGTGGAGCATAATCTGGACGTAATCAAAAACGTCGACTGGATTATGGATCTGGGTCCCGAAGGCGGAGAGAAAGGGGGTTATTTGGTGGCCGAAGGAACTCCCCTTGAAATTGCCGAAAACAAAAAGAGCCATACCGGCCGCTATCTGAAAAAGGCAATAAACTCTTGACAAAGATCTTCACCCAAATTAACATAAAAAAGTACAAATTAGCACTCAAAGGTCGCAACTGCTAATAACATTCGAACATCAATAATCAATCATTATGCAAATCAAACCGATTTTAGATCATATTTTAATTGAGCCGATCAAGGAAGAAGAAAAAACCAAAACCGGGATTCTGCTTCCGGATACGGCTGAAAAAGAAAGGCCTGAACAAGGCAAAATAATCGCCTGCGGACCGGGCAAAAAAGACAAAACCGGCAAGTTTATTCCCCTGGTCGTCAACCCGGGAGACAAGGTTTTGTTCACCAAATACGGTCCGACGGAAATTAAAGTCGATAACAAAGAATATTTAATCGCCAAAGAGGAAGATATCTTGGCGATACTTGAATAACTATGGCGAAACAAATCAAATACTCGGAAGAAGCCAGAAAAAAATTAAAGATAGGCGTGGATAAGCTGGCCGACGTCGTTAAGGTGACTTTGGGTCCCAAAGGCAGAAACGTTGTTTTGGACAAAGGTTTCGGTCCCCCCACCATCACCAACGACGGCGTCAGCATTGCCAAGGAGATCGAACTGGAAGACAAGATGGAAAATCTGGGGTCGGAAATGGTCAAAGAAGTGGCTGAAAAAACTAATGATGCGGCCGGCGACGGCACGACCACGGCCGTTGTCTTGGCTCAGTCGATAATCGCCGAGGGCTTGAAAAACGTCACAGCCGGAGCCAATCCTTTGGCTTTGAAAATAGGCATTGAAAAAGGAGTGGAAAAAATCGTCGAATCCCTGAAGAAAATTTCAAAGAAAATCACCAGTAAGGAAGAAATGACTCAGGTTGCCACCATTTCAGCTGAAGACGGGGAAATCGGCAATCTCATTGCCGAAGTCATGCAGGAAGTCGGCAAGGACGGGGTGATTACGGTCGAAGAATCGAAAACTTTCGGCATCCAGAAAGAAATCGTCAAAGGGCTGCAATTTGATAGAGGTTACATTTCACCCTACATGATTACCGATACCGAAAGAATGGAATCGGTTTTTGAAGAGCCTTATATATTGATTACCGACAGGAAAATTTCCTCGATTTCGGAGATTCTGCCGGTTCTGGAAAAAGTCGCTCAAGCCGGCAAAAAAGAACTGGTTATCATTGCCGACGAAGTGGAAGGGGAAGCTTTGGCCACTTTAGTGGTTAACAAGCTGCGGGGCATATTCAACACCTTGGCAGTCAAAGCCCCGGGATTCGGCGACAGAAGGAAAGAAACTTTGCAGGATATTGCGGTGGTAACCCAGGCGGAAGTCATTTCCGAAGAAGTCGGCTTGAAACTGGAAAACGTTGAACTGAAGCAGCTGGGACAGGCCCGCCGGGTGGTGGCGACCAAGGAAAATACCACCATTGTCGAAGGCAAAGGAGAAAAGGAAAAAATCGACGCCAGAATCAAGCAGATTAAAAAGGAAATGGAAGTCACCGAATCGGAATTCGACAAAGAAAAACTGCAGGAAAGATTGGCCAAACTGGCTGGCGGTGTGGCCGTCATCAAAGTCGGCGCAGCCACTGAAATGGAACAGAAAGCCAAACAGCATAAAACCGAAGACGCTTTGTCAGCCACTCGGGCAGCTGTCGAAGAAGGCATCGTGCCCGGCGGCGGCGTGGCTTTAATAAGAGCCATATCATCTTTGAACGAATTGAATTTGGCAGGAGACGAATTGACCGGACTCAATATTTTAAGAAGAGCTCTGGAAGCGCCGATCCGCCAGATAGCCCAAAATGCCGGCATAGACGGAGCCGTCATTGTCCAAAAAGTCAAAGACAGCCGGGAAGGATTCGGCTTCAACGCCCAGCTGATGAAATATCAGGATCTGATGCAGGCGGGCATTGTTGACCCGACTAAAGTAGTCAGGTCGGCTTTGCAGAACGCCGCTTCGGCCGCATCTATGTTTTTAACGACCGATGCGGTGGTGGCGGAAAAACCGGAAAAGAAAAGGGAAATCGGCGGCATGCCCGGCATGCCGGACGAATATTAAAACCGATTGTCTTTGACGATTCTGCGAAAACTCCTCTGAACAAAGAAGATAGATCTTCTTTTTTAACCCTTACTGCGGTTTGAGTAGATTGAATTCAGAGGAGTTTTTGGTTATAATAAGGGAAAGTCGAGTCATTAATAAATTTAACCGATTTTTTATGAGCATCATTAAAATTATTTTAATAGCCGTCGTTTTGCTGATTGTTTGGGTGATTGCCGTTTACAACCGGCTGATCACTTTGAAAAACAGGGTCAAAGAGGCTTGGTCGGATATTGACGTGCAATTGAAAAGAAGATACGATTTGATTCCCAATTTGGTTGAGGCGGTCAAAGGGTACGCCAGCCATGAAAAAGGAGTTTTTGAGAATGTAACCAAAGCCAGAACAGCTGCCATGGCAGCTGAACAGGCCGGCGATCCGAAGCAGGTCGCCCAGGCGGAAAATTTCTTGGCCGGAACTCTGAAAAGCCTGTTTGCCGTAGCTGAAAATTATCCTGACTTGAAGGCTTCGGCCAACTTTCTTGAATTACAAAGAGAACTCCGCGATGCCGAAGATAAAATCCAGGCGGCCAGGCGTTTTTACAACACCAATACCAGGGATTTCAACATCAAAATAGAAAGCTTTCCGGTTAATATCGTGGCCAATGTTTTCAAATTCGCCAAGGTTGATTTTTTTGAAGTCGGAGAAGCGGCTGCCAAGGAAGTTCCCAAAGTCAATTTTTAAGGATTCGGATTTTAGATGAACCTCTACACTCAAGCTGAGTCAAATATCAGAAAAACTTGGCTTTATCTGTTTTTCTTTTTCCTTTTAATCATCGGAATCGGCTGGGTTATTTCCTATTCCATGGAAAGTCCGGCTATATTGTATTTGGCGGTGATTTTGAGCGTAATGCTGAATTTTTTCGCTTATTGGTATTCGGATAAGGTTATTCTGTCTCTCAGCCGGGCTAAGCCGATTGAAAAGCGGGACAATCCGGAATTATACAGATTGGTGGAAAATCTTTGTCTGACGGCCGGTTTGCCTCTGCCGAAAATTTATATCATTGATTCGGCCCAGCCGAACGCTTTCGCTACGGGCCGGGATAAGAATCACGCCGTGGTGGCGGTAACCAGCGGCCTTTTGGAAAAATTGGAAAGGGTGGAATTGGAAGGCGTTGTTGCCCATGAATTGGCGCATATCGGCAATAAAGACATACTTTTACAGACAGTTATTGTCATTCTGGTGGGTATAATTGTCATTATGACCGATTTTTTCTTCAGGATAACTTTTTGGGGCGGCGGCAGAAGCCGCAGCGGCAAGCGGGAAGGCGGCGGATATATGATATTGGTGGCTTTGGCTTTGGCTGTTCTGGCGCCGATTTTGGCTCAACTGATAAAATTGGCGATTTCCAGAAGAAGGGAATATCTGGCTGACAGTTCCGGCGCTCTTTTGACGAGATATCCCGAAGGATTGGCCAGGGCTCTGGAAAAGATTTCCAGCGACCCCAGTCCTCTTAAAACCGCCAATGACGCCACTTCGCATCTTTACATCGCCAGCCCTTTCCGGGGAAAAGAAAAATCTTCCTGGCTGCATAAATTATTTATGACTCATCCTCCGGTTGAAAAAAGAATAAAGGTTTTGCGGGGAATAAGAATATAAAAATAATTAAATATAAATATGGCAAAAAAAATAAAAACAGGTATTATCGGAGTCGGCAATTGTTTTGCCGGCCTTATTCAAGGAATCGAATATTATAAAAAGCATCAAGGCAAAAAGCCCATAGGCTTGATGCATCTGAAGATAGGGCCTTACGGTTTCAAAGATATTGAATTCGTTTCGGCTTTTGACGTTGGGGCGAATAAGATCGGCAGAACTTTGGATAAAGCGGTTTTCGCTCCGCCTAATCTGGTCAGGTGGACGAAACTTCCCAAAAGCCGGGTGATAGTCAGAGAATCGCCGATTCTTGACGGCGTCGGCATTTACGTTGAAAACAAAATCAAGCCGTTGAAAAATCCCACTTCGCCGGAAAAACTGAAAAAAGAAATCGAAAAAGAAATAAAAAGGACGAAAACAGAAGTTTTAATCAATTATCTGCCGGTGGGCAGTCAGAAAGCTACCGAATTCTGGGCGGACATTGCTTTAACGACCAAAACAGCTTTGGTCAATTGTCTGCCGGCTTTCATCGCTTCAAATAAGAAATGGGCGGAGAAATTCAGAAAAGCTGGCGTGCCGATTATCGGCGACGACATCAAAGGCCAAATCGGCGCCACCATCGTTCATCGGATTTTAGCCAGACTCTGTTCGGACAGGGGAACAACCATCAGCAAAACCTATCAGATAAACGTCGGCGGCAATACCGACTTCCTGAATATGCTGGAAAGATCCCGTCTGGAAAGCAAGAAAATCAGCAAGACCGAAGCTGTTATTAGTCAGATAAGCGAAGACATCAAAGCGGATAAAATCTACATCGGCCCCTCGGATTTCATTCCTTTTTTGGGAAACACCAAGTTATGTTTTTTGAGAATAGAGGGTAAGATGTTCGCTGATGTCCCTTATTCCATGGAATTAAGGTTGGATGTTGATGACAAAGCCAACAGCGCTGGCATCGTTATTGACGCTGTCCGCTGTGCCAAGTTGGCCCGGGATCGGAAAATGAGAGGATATATTCCGGTCAGCAGTTATTATATGAAGCACCCTTTGGTTCAGGAGACGGATGACGAAGCCAAAAAGATAGTGGAAAGGTTTATCGCCGGTAAATAAGAATAGGAGGAGTCGGATAGCGGTTTATTCCACGCGCTTGGAAAGCGCGCGAGCGCAAGCTCACGTGGGTTCGAATCCCACCTCCTCCGCTTATCTATGAATCGCAAAGAAAAAATTCTTCTTTACGGCAATAATTTATGGAATTTCGCCGACGGCATGTTCGGGCCGCTTATTGCCGTCTTTACCGAGAGAATCGGCGGCAGCATTCTGGACATTTCATCGGCCTGGGCGATTTATCTTATCGTTACCGGAATTTTCGTTATTCTAATCGGCAAGTATTCCGATTATCACAGCAAAGAAAGGATAATGATCAGCGGATACGCTCTGACGGCCTTATTCACTTTCTGTTATTTGCTGGTACAAACACCCGTGCATCTTTTCATCGTCCAAGCCGGCTTGGGATTGGCTTTGGCTTTATGTAATCCCACCTGGTGCGCTCTTTACGGCAAATATTCTTCCCAGGAAACCGCCGGCCTGACTTGGGGACTGGCGGACGGGGAAGCGAAGATTCTGACCGGCATTGCCATCGTCATCGGAGGATTTATCGTCAAAACGTTCTCTTTTGAAACTCTCTTTATCACCATGGGAAGCCTCCAAATTTTGGCTACGCTCTACCAGATGAAAATATTTGAAAAATCATAAAGAGAATTTATTCAAATAAACATGAAAATGCCTTTCAGCAAAGCAATCAAAATCCTCCTTGTAACAAATGGCTTTATTCTCGTTGCGACTGCCATGATCGGGCCCATTTATGCTCTTTTTGTCGAGGAAATCGGAGGAGATCTTTTGGATGCGAGTTATGCCTATGGGTTTTTTGCCTTGGCTGCCGGAATCACTACTTTGATTTCCGGCCGATATGCCGACAAGCTCAAAGAAAATGAGTTAATTATAGTTTTCGGCTACGGAATCATGGGTATTGCATTTTTGGGTTATACTTTCGTGAATTCGATTATTTCTCTTTTGGCCGTGCAGGTTATCATCGGAATAGGAGAAGCGATTTATCTGCCCGCTTTCGACGCTGTCTATTCCAAACATTTGGATAGACGCAAATCGGGGAGAGAATGGGGAGCCTGGGAAGCGATTAACTTTTTTACCATCGCTTTCGGCGCAGTCACCGGCGGGCTACTGGTCACATTTTTCGGGTTTAACGCAATCTTCATCATAATGGGATTACTTTGTTTTGCCAGTGCGATTTATATTTTTCGATTACCGAGAAAAGTTTTGTAAAAGAAATTTTTTCATAAAGATTTTTTGGAAACAGAAACTCGAAATAGTTTCTGTTTTTGATTGATTTTTATGGTCGTTTTTGCTAATGTTACACTAGATCTTATACCAACAAAATTAAATAGGAGGCTGATATGAAAGTAGCGATGAGTTTGACGATGGGTGTGGATTCTTTCACACTTCTCGACCTTCTTCGGAGGGCCGCGGCTCACAAAAGTTTGAAACTTCACGAGGGTGCGTCAAAGGCGTACTCTGAACCGATCAAGGCGTACACACTTGATGACAGGCTGCTTACCATGCTCGCGGAGCGAGAAATCAAACAACAGGATCGTCCCGACTGCAACCATGAGATTTTTACCCTCGTGGATGAGAACCCCCAAGAGAAAGTTCCGGGATGGGCATCCAGCAACTACTGGAATTTCAAGTTGCTCGAAGGTGGCAAACGCAAGTTCGACCTTCAGGTGATGCTAAGTGTCCGTTTTGGGCTCAATCTTGAGAAGCGCGGAATCGTGCTCGTGCCGCAAGCGCATGGGTCGTTCCTTTCTCCGTCAGATTCTTTCCCGAACCTTCGGATGTTCAAGGCACTGGTCGAGAGCGATGAGGACGCTCCTGCTGTTGCCAAAGAACTGGCCGCAAGCGATGGAAGCATTGTGGTCACCTGGACCGACCTCGGTCTCGGCGGGATTCGCAAGCTCTCTCATTTGTTCGCAGAGTTCTCCGCTCGGAACGAAACTGTCAGACAGCTCGGTAAGAATAGAGAGGTTTTCGATCCCGATCCAAATCCCCAATATCAGCAACCCGGCGACGAGCTGTTCATCGCGGAACCAGCACAGCCTAAGGTTATTCAGGCGTGGCGAACGCAACTCAACGAGTATCGAACTCATCTCGTTGTCTAATGTGCGCCTCAGCATGTCGCGGCTTAAAAAGCCTCCACATAAACCCGCTTAGTAGCTAATGCCAACAGCGGGTTTTCTATTTTTCAGTAGTCGGAATTCAGCCTTGACCCGGTAATTTTTCATTGAAAAATTCCCCCAAATGAGTTATGCTTAATTGACAGGAAAATTTAAAATCAGTCAGGCGTTTATTCAAGAATTATAATTAACGTTTTAATTTTATGGAGAACAAAAAATTCACGCTTTCCATTCTGCCCGAAAAACTGGGCATTTGCCATTTGGCTGCCACTACGCCAATTCCTCAATGGTTGGAAAAGGCCGGTTTCTCTTCTGTCACCAGGACGAACGAGGAACTTTCCATTGTTTGTTCCCAGCAAGAGATTCCCGGCGGCGTTTTGTTTGAAAAAGATTGGCGGGCTTTCAAACTGGAAAGCATTGCCGACGGCTTATATTCGGCCGGCATCATCGTTTCTCTGGCCAAGCCCTTGGCTGAAGCCGACATCAGTATTTTTAATATTTCGACTTTTCAGACGAATTACATTTTGGTTGAGGAAAAGAATCTGGAAAAAGCCAAAGAGATTTTAAGCGCTTTTTGCGAACTCAAAGAATAATCTTAGTTTATGGTTACTCAAAACTTTTTCCAAGCAACCGTATCTTGGTTTTTGGCCCACGGCCCGAAAATAGCCTTGATTTTGGTTGCCGCTTATTTGGCCAATTATTTCTTGAGAATCTTCATTAAGAAAGGAATTAATAAAAGAATCATCAACAACATCAACGGGGAAAAAAGAAAGCGGGCGGAAACCTTGATCAGCGTTTTCGGCGGCACTTTCAGTTTCATTATCTGGATCGTGGCTATTCTGATGATTCTTCCCGAATTCGAAATCAACATCGCCCCCATTCTGGCCGGCCTGGGATTGGTCGGTTTGGCTATGGGCATGGCGGCCAAAGACATCTTGGCTGATTTCATAGCCGGCCTATTCATTCTTTTGGAAGGCCAGTATTATGTCGGCGATAAAATTAAAATTTCCGGGCTGGAGGGAGAAGTCAAAGAAATAACCTTGAGAAGGACGATCATTAGGGACGAAGCGGGAATTATTCATTCTTTTCCCAACAGTCAGATAAAATTGTTTTCCAAAAAAGAAAAATAAAATGTTTTCTTCCGTTGTCGAAGAAATTAAGAGTCGACTGGATATAGTCGAGGTTATTGGCAGTTATATCAAACTGCAGAAAGCCGGGGCCAATTACCGCGCCCTTTGTCCTTTTCATTCGGAAAAAAAACCTTCTTTTTTTGTCAGCCCTTCCCGCCAAATCTGGCATTGCTTCGGCGGCTGCGGCTTAGGAGGGGACATCTTCAAATTCGTCATGCAGATTGAAGGAGTTGAATTCGGCGACGCTTTAAGGATTTTGGCCCGTAAAGCCGGCGTCGAACTTAAGCGGCAGACGCTGAAAGAAAAAGAATGGCAGACGGAAAGGCAACGTCTTAATGAAATTTGCGAACTGGCCGCTAAGTTTTTCGAAAAACAGTTGGAGGAAAGTAAAACCGGAAAAGAAGCCAGAAAATACCTCATTAACAGGGGAATAAAAGAAGAAAGCATAAAGAAATGGCGGCTGGGCTATGCTCCGGACGTCTGGCAGGGCTTGGCTGATTTTCTTTTTTCCCGCGGCTACCAGCACGAAGAAATCAAAAAAGCCGGCTTGGGCTTGTCTTCCGAAAAAGGCTCTTTTTACGACAGATTCAGGGGCCGGATAATTTTTCCCATTTTCGACTTGAATTCCCAAGTGGCCGGGTTCGGCGGCCGGGTTTTCAAAGACAAGGATAATAAGGAAATCGCCAAATACGTCAATACGCCCCAAACCATGCTTTACGACAAGAGCCGCATTTTATACGGTTTAGATAAGACCAAGGTGGAAATCAGGAAGAAAGATTCCTGCATTCTGGTCGAGGGGTATGTTGATCTAATAATGGCTTTTCAGGCCGGATTCGAAAACGCGGTGGCAACTTCGGGAACCGCCCTGACCCCTTTCCAATTGAAAATTTTGAAGCGTTATTCCGATAATTTGTTGACTGCTTTCGACATGGATATAGCCGGCGATGCGGCCACCAAAAGAGGGATTGATTTGGCCCAGCTTCACGGCTTCAACGTTAAAGTCGTCACTCTGCCCCAAGGCTTGGATCCGGCGGATTTGATCACTGAAAAGCCGGCTGAATGGGAAAAAAGAGTGGAAGAAGCCAAATCGATCATGGACTTTTATTTTGAAAGCGCTCTGGCCAAGTTTGACAAAAAAACGCCGGAAGGCAAAAGGGAAATTTCCCAAGCGCTTTTGCCGGCCATCAAAAAAATTCCCAATAAGATAGTCCAGACCCATTGGCTCAACCGATTAGCCAGGGAATTGAAAGTCAAAGAAGAAGATGTTGAAGAAGAATTGAAAAAGGTTAAACTGGGAGAGTATTCCGAAACTTTGGGGATAGAGCCGGAAGAAGTCAAAAATCTGCCGGTCAAGTCGAGAAAAGAATTGTTGGAGGAAAGATTGGCTATGCTGGTTTTGAAATCTCCCCAGAATATGGATCTCATCGAAAAAGAGGCTTTGGCAGGATTTTCCGAACCGATCAAAGAAATTCTGCTCAAACTTAAGAAAAAAGAGAAAATCGATTCCGACTTTTTCAATTGCCTCGCCTTAAAGGCGGATATAGACGAAGGCCGGGAAGAAGCGACCGAAGAAGAAATTAAAGCTGAAATCCAATACTGCTTGAAAGAGCTTGGTTCAATAAAGATGAAGGACAACTTGAACCGGATTTCTTTGGAAATTAAAAAAGCCGAAGAAGAACAAGACGTCAAAAAAGTTGAAAAATTAATCAAAGAATTCAACCAATTATGCCAAAACTGAAAAAAAAGAAAAAAACCCGGAGAAAAAAGAGCCGGCCGGTGAAAAGAGTCAAAAAGACGAAGAAAAGGAAAGTCGGTTCTAAAAGAAAAGAAAAAAAGACCAAGAAAAGGAAAAAACCGGTTAGAAAATCCCGGACAGTGAAAAAAGCGGTAAAAAAGCGCCGGCCGTTGAAAAAAAAGCCGAAAAAGAAAGCAGTCAAACGGAAGAAAAAAGTCAGAAGTTTTTTGCGGGGCAAGAAGGTTTTCACTGAGGATAAATTCCAAGAATTGGTTAAAAAGGGAAGAGACCGGGGTTTTATCACTTATTCCGAAATTCTTTATTATTTTCCGGAAATAGAAAGGGATATCAAGGGCTTGGAAAAGTTTTACGAAGATCTGGAAAACCAGGGAATCAAGATTCAGGAAGCCAGAGAATTGATTTCTCTTGATGAAAAAGTCGACAAGAAAAAGAAAATCGTGGGAGGAATCGACCCTATTCAGATGTATTTGAAGGAAATCGGCAAGATTTCTTTCGTTACGGCTGCCGAAGAAAAAGAATTGGCCAAAAGAATAGAAAAAGGCGACTTGGAAGCCAAGAAAAACTTGGCCGAAGCCAATTTGAGATTGGTTGTTTCTATTGCCAAGAGATACGTTGGCAGAAGTTCCAATCTAACTCTGCTGGATTTGATCCAGGAAGGGAATTTGGGATTATTCCGGGCAGTGGAAAAATTCGACTGGCGCCGCGGTTATAAGTTTTCAACCTACGCCACCTGGTGGATAAGGCAGGCGGTTACCCGCGCTCTGGCTGATCAGGCCAGGACGATCAGGATTCCGGTTCATATGGTGGAAACGATTTCCAAATACACCCAGGTCAGGCGCAGATTATTGCAGAATTTGGGCAGAGAGCCTTTGTCCGAGGAAATTGCGGCTGAAATGGGGATAGAAGTGGAAAAGGTTTATCATATCCAGAAGATTTCCCGGGATACCATTTCGCTTGAAACTCCGGTCGGCGAGAACGACGAAGATTCCATTCTGGCTGAATTTATCGAAGACAAGAAATCGATTCCGCCTTCTTTGGAAGCGGCCAGGACTTTATTGAAAGAGCGGTTGAAAGAGATTCTGGTTGATTTGACTCCCAGAGAACAGAAGATTTTGGCTATGAGATTCGGTTTGGAAGACGGCGTAACCCACACTTTGGAAGAAGTAGGGAAGGAATTCGGGGTAACCAGGGAGAGAATCCGCCAGATTGAAGCCAAAGCCTTGGAAAGAATCAGGGAGCACGGTTCTTTAAAAAAGTTGAAAGGATACTAAAATTGATATATACTTTAAAAGTATTCCGCGGTGGCGCAATGGTAGCGCGGGTGCCTGTTAAGCACTAGGTTGTAGGTTCGAATCCTACCCGCGGAGCAGATGATTCTTGTGAATCCGACCCGTTCCCGTCCAGATTTTAAGCACAAAACGGCGATGGGACAGGTTCTAAATTCCCATCCCCGTCACGACTGGAGATGGGTCTCGAACTCAGTATCAATTTTCAGAAAGCAAAAAGTCGCCCAAAAGGCGGTTTTTTGTCATAATACGGGTGGGATAAATATTTATATGTACCCACCTAATTTATTATATTTAAAGGAAAAAGGGACTATTTGGTTTAATCCATGCTATGGAATAAATGGATTTTGGAATGAATACAGGAAACTAAAAGATAAATTAAATAAAACTCATAGCTATGTTTGGAGCCACAGGGATTTGAAAAGAGCCAAGGAAATATATGCGACATCAATTGTTGCAATGGCTATGGCCAAACAAGATAAAACCAAGTGGTGGATTTATAAGCCCAAAGACGATCCACCTGACGGCGTGATAGGAACTACTGTTCAAAGGGATGGTATCCAGGAAATGCATGTTCGAGAGGTTGAGGTGGTTGAACATATAAATGGTGATTTACTTGATACAATAAGGACAAAATTATCAAGAAAGCAATACGAACCAAACACAATACTTGTTTGTTATATATCTCAAGGTGGAATCTTTGATCTTAAAAAAGAATCAGAGATTATCTTAAAGGAAATAACAAGTCTAAATCATATTTTTCTAGTATTCCCAGGGTTAAAATTAGCAGACATACCACAAAATGTTAGAGGCGATGACTTTCTGCGTTCCATATTTAAAATTTCATCAGTGCAAATAAAACCCGTTTTTTCTTTTGTTAGTATAGACCCAATTGAAGATTGTAAATTATGGAAAAGTGGAGAAGAGGGTAGTTTTTTTATTTTTGAAGGGATAGGAAGGGGTGGTTCTAGGCCAATAACTTTAAAGAATCCTCCCAAATTATTCTAGTTGTTTAAATTTTATCTAGATTGGTTTTATTTATATTAGCAAACCCAAAAGCCCTTATCGGGGCTTTTGGTTATTCTTCTCTATTTTTCCAGATCTTCCCTGCCTTGTATTTTCAGATAGACAGTTTTATCTTTTATTTCCAGACGGCTTCTCAGACATGATAATAATTCTCTTTTTTCGTCCTTTGATCCTTCGGTAAGAATGTATTTCGCGTAATTACGGATATCAATATCAATTGATCTATTGCCGAGGTTTGATTCCTGGTTTAGAACCTGGTAGCTAAATTTTCTGTATCTTTGGACTTCCCTCAGAATTTTTCCCCTGGTTCCGATTTCATCAATATCAATCTTGTCTATGACCCTTAGAAGCTGTTCGGTCAGTTCCTCTTCCCGAATTGCTTTTTCTTTGCAACTCCTGTCTTTACCTTTTGTGCAGTGGTAATAAACGTAACGGTGGGTGTTTCCGTTTTTCTGATGCTTGAATTTTTCTTCGGCGCAGATTCCCGATCCGCACGAGCCGCAATATAGAAGACGGGTAAACTCAAAGTCGTTAGTCCCAGGATGGCGTCGCGGGGGAGCAGTAAGCTCCGCCTGAGCCGCCATGAACAGTTCTTTTGTGATAATCGGGTCATAACCTCCCTTGTACCAATTACTGCTTCCTACGGGGTATTCGAATTCTCCGTAATAGAAGGTGTCTTTGAGCATCCGATAAATTCCGCTGAGAACGATTCTTTTCCCGGTTCTCGTTGTGAAATTCATTTCATTGTTAAGCCAGTCTAAAATATCCCTTCCGCTTGCTCCTTCGTAAGCTACCTTTTCGAACATTTGTTTCATGATAGGAGCTCTTTTAGGATCTGTAAGCACTCTCTTTTGCCCTTTTAGCGCAAATTTATCGTGGATGTATCCGAGAGGGGCTGCGCCGGGTCGCCATCCCATTTCGCATTTGGCTCTCAGTCCTCGCTTCACATTCTCACCCTTATGGTCATTTTCCAGCTTTGCCTGGCTACACAAAATCATCAGCAAAAACTTTTCATTCGGATTATTCGTGAACCTTTGGCCATAAGTTCTTATTTCTATTAACCGTCCCTGATCCATTAAATCAACCAAAGACCCCAAATCGCCGGCGTTTCTGCTCAGCCTGTCGGGCGCCCAAGTTAGAATTCCGCTGAACAGGCCGCTTTTTATATCTTCGATTATCTGGTTGAAGACCGGCCTTTGGCTGGAATCTTTTGCCGAGTGGCTTTCTCGTCTTATCTCAGAGACTTCCAGCTTTTCTTTTTTAGCCATAGCCAGCATTTCTTTGACTTGCGAATCAATCGATAAAGCTTGGAGCTCGTCTGACTCCGTGCTTTTCCTTGCATAAAGGCAGTAGCGGACAGACGCAACTGCGAGAGGAGACTGCTGATCCGTTATTTTTATTGTTGCAATTTGTCCCATAGTCTTAAATATTTTTAATTATATTTTCGACCTTTCTAGGGACAAGGATGTCGCAACGGTCTTAGGGAGTCCAGCCCCCCTAGTTGGTAAACTGTTGGTAACTTTAAGACCTAAAACTCTCTATTCATTAAGCTGGCGAAAAGTGGTTTGTATCTTTCATTGTCAGTATTCCCTTGGTCGGGGAGCGGAGAGCATGCTCCTCCGTTGTCTTTCATTATTTCCAGAATAAGCATGGTAAACGCATCAACTAAATCATCGTGTTTTTCTCTGCCGAAATTAAGAAGTTGCAATCGTAAATCCTTTACTCCATCTTTCGGAAAAAATACTTTTCCAGCCTGCACTCGAGAGGCGGCAATAGTAAGCCTTTCTCCTTTGTTCATCCCAGCTACTTTGAATTCTTTTACCGGTATGCCCGCGTCCTTTAACTCTTGGGTAAGCCATTTCTGAATACCGACGTCCTCCACAATTATTGTTGCGGGGTATCTTATTCCGAGTGTTTTTGAAAGTAGTATGGCCTGGTCTCTGATTTCGTTAAATCGCAACCTCTTGTTTATGGGATTCGGGTGGATATAAATTTTCATTTCTTCTCCGCGGCCAAAAATACTCGCTGCCACCATGGCAGTACAGTCTGCGTTTTCGTTGTCCGATCCCGCCGGATCTATGCCGATAAACGTCCCGACATAATCGTCTCCTGTTGAATTTGGCATCATGGGATATTCTTTGAACCATTCCTCAAGGATTCTTTGATTTTCATCCGGGACGTCTTTAAGGAGATACTCGCGGTGCCAGGTAGGCCCATCAATGCCTTTTAACTTTTCTTCATCAATGGCTTTTTGATCCGGGAATTTCCCTGGCCAAGTGGGATTGTCTTTTTCATCTATAATAGGGTATTCCCGATAAACGGCCTTATTCATTTTCGTACTCTCAATATTTTTCTGTAATCGTCTGATAAAAGAATCTCCATGGAGCAAGCTACCGACAATCATAAGCCTTGTTTGTTTGGCTCCGGCAGGGAGTACTTCTCCCATGAACCAGTTATACACTTTTTCTCGTCCTTCTATTGTTTTGACGGAATCCATATCTTCCAAATCGTCGCAGATGATTAATTGCGGGCGATATTGTTTATGTCTTAGACCGCGCACGCTTTGTTCGGTAGAGGCAATGGTAATTTTGGCATTGTAGCGCGGCAGATAGAGCGAAACCATGTTCCATTGGTTGCGTTCTTCTTGAAATGGTCCTAAATCCCTTTTCAGAAAACCATTTGTTTCTAGCTCATATTTAATCTGCTGGAGTAGCATCTGGGCTTTCTGTTGGGTCTGGCTTAAAATTAAAACAAATTTAATTCTTTGCTCTCCCAGAATTGCCCACAGAGGAAAAGAGAGGGAAAAGATGGTTGATTTGCTGGATCCCCGAAAAGCGACAATGACTGCACTGCGAATTTTCGTATCTTGGGTGATATGGAACATTTCTTCGTGGAAAGGAGCAATCTCGAACTCGGTGTAATGGGTAAAATAGAAATAGAAGAAGAATTTATGGCTTCTCTTTACGATATTTAATCTGATCCTTCTATCCTTGAGCATTGCTTCAATGATTTCCTCAAAATTCATCTTTTTATTTCTTTTTTTCTTTTCCATGCTTTTTATCAAACGAGGCGAGCCGCAGTGCTTGTTTTACAACGTTCGCCTGCTCCGGCGTAAGTTCCTCGTCCGAATATGTTATGTGGCCGTTCAATTCGACTTTTTGGCTATACTTCGGATGGTGCGACTTCAGCCATAATTGTATGGCTGGAAAATTTTTATCCCGGATTAAAGAAATCAATTGTGACTCACTCATGTCCGTAATAAGCGTTTCGCCCTCAATAATTGCGTCATCCGTCATTTTTTTAAATTCTCCATCCTCCTTTCTTAACCGATAATAACTGGCTCTGCTGATGCCGGATCTCTCGCAGGCGATCTGGGCGATCGGCGTTTTCTTTAGTTGCTCGATCAGTAATTGTTTTTCTTTTTCAGTTTTCATAGTTTTTTAGCTTTTAGGCTTGTTAATTTCTCCCAGCGATGCTTTATCACCTCGCAGTATACAGGCGACTTCTCCATTAAGTAGCATCGTCTCTTCATTTTCTGTGCGGCAATCAATGTGCTGCCTGATCCTCCAAACGGTTCTATAATTAAATCATTTCTTTTGGTTAAGACCTTTATGTAGGGGATAAGAATTTCTATTGGCTTTGTACCGAATATTATTCCTTGTCCCGAACTTTTTTCATCTGCTGCATGAAATTCAATAAAATCCGTCGGGCAGATTTTCTTTCCTTTCTCATATCCCTCCCAGTGCGGTTTTCCGCTTATGGCATAAAGGGCTGTCTCATATTCATTCTGTAGTAATTCTTTTTCTGGTTTTTCGTTAAACTCAATATTTCCGGATTGTCCGACCATGGCTATATCGTGCTTGTTAAAAAATCGGTATTTAGCCGCAAATCCCTGTACACGATTTGGCAACCTCCAGACAATCATATTCTTAACTTTCCAGTATTTTTCCATTTCACCCCATATAGTCCGAATGTTTTTCCAATTCTCGTAGCAAATAATGCTGAAATCTTCCTTTTGCACTTTACTTATATTCGCCATCCATTTTTCAGTGAAATTAGGGGGTAAAACATCCGTTTCTAAATAACGCCTGTCTCTTTTATATCCGAAGCCTTCCGTTGCTTTCCCGTGTTTTTTCTTGCCTTGCAGATAATTCAATATATACGGAGGGTCCGTGAGGCACATATCTGCCTTTTCTCCGCCCATTAATTTCAAAACATCTTTTTCGATCGTTGAGTCGCCGCACATCATTCGATGATTTCCTAATCGCCAGATGTTTCCTTTCTGGATTTGTATTTTTTGGATGTTAAGCTTGGCAAGCTCTTTTACCAGGTCAAACATTTCTGGGGTTTCATCAATTTGGAATACTTGGTCTAATTCTTCGCTATTAAATCCGATATCAGCCAAAAAGTTTTCTCCAAAAGCAGCCAGAAGATCCCAATCAAATGCACCGACATTTTTATTCAACCTGATATTCAATTCTTTTTCTTTCTCAATATCTGGAATATTAACGTAAACAATCGGAACCGTTTTTATTCCCAGCTTTTTTGTTACTGTCCAGCGGAAATGACCGCCGATGATAATATTCCTTCTATTGGGATCCGAATTAACGATAAATGGATCGACCAATCCAAAACGCCGAATACTGTCCCTTAATTGGGCAGTTGCTGCACTATCCCATTTTCTGGGGTTATAGCTTGCCGGTTTTAATTGGTTAATAGGCACGTACTGAACTTTTATATTTTCGTGAGCGAATTTTTTATTTTGTATTTTTGCCATAGATTTAAAGCTAAATGATTAAACACATAACTAAAACAGCAGCCTGTTTATACAGCTGCTGATTTAAAAACCGAGAGGTAATCAAATCAGCGCTTGCATAAGGCTAGCGAAAATGCTGAATTGATTGCTTCTCGGTTCCAACCTGGGAAAAATAGCTTTTCTCAACCCCTTCCCGGGGCTTTTAATCCGCTTGGATTATCAGCTAATCGGTATCAGGGAATGAGCAAGTGTTTATTTTTCCGGAATAGTTCAAAGATGAACAATCTAATTCGTATTCAATTTTACAACTTTATTATATCGGGCTTCCTGAGACGGTGTCAAGCCTTAACTATAGATGATTTGTCAAGCAAAAAACTTGACAACTAGGTTATCATATGATAACCTTAAAAGAGATCAATGCTATAGTAAAATTTATAATATGGAAAAAGAAAAATACATAACAACAAGCGAATTTGCAAAATTACTTGGTATAAGCAGAGTCGCCGCCCTTAAACAAATAAACAAAATGGCTAAAGAGGGCAGAATTAAAATCGCCGAATTCGGCAAAAGTTTTGTAGTAGAGAAAGCTTCCCTTCCCGCTGATATTAAAGAACGAATAGCAAGTCAACAAAAAGAAATAGTCGAGAAGGCCACAAAAATTGGAGAAAAAGCAGGCAAAGATTTAGATTTTGAAAAAGAGCTTTGGAAAGCCGCAGATAGATTGCGTGGCAATATTGATGTTTCCGAATACAAACATATTATTTTAGGGCTTTTATTTTTAAAATACGTTTCAGATTCTTTCTATCAAAGACGGTTGAAATTAGAGCAATGGGTAAGCGATCCTAAAAATAAGGATTATTATGTTCCTAATGAAAAAAACAGGAAAGTTATAATTGACGATAAAGATCAGTATAAAAGAGAGGGCGTGTTTTACATTCCCAAAAATGCCCGCTGGGAATATTTGCGAGACCGCGCCATGCATAGTGATATTGGAAAATACATTGATGAGGCGATGGAAGCAATTGAAAATGAAAATCCAAAACAATTAAAAGGAGTGCTCCCCAAAATTTATACTCAAACAAAACTTGAAAGCCATATCCTTGGAGAATTAGTCAATATATTTTCAAAAATTACATTTGACCACGACATCGAAAAAGAAAAAGATCTTTTGGGTAGGGTTTATGAATATTTTTTAGGCCAGTTTGCTTCCGCTGAAGGAAAGCGCGGTGGAGAATTTTATACTCCGCGCTCTATTGTTAGATTAATTGTTGAAGTTTTGGAACCGTACGAAAATTCCCGGGTATTTGACCCTGCTTGTGGTAGCGGAGGAATGTTTGTACAATCAAGCGAATTCTTAAGAATACACAAGAAAGATTCTTCTAAAATTTCTTTCTTCGGACAAGAAAGTAACTTTACAACCTTGCGGCTCTGTAAAATGAACCTAGCAATTCGTGGAATTTTTGGGCAGATAGAAATTGGTAATTCTTATTATGATGACAAATTTCCTGATCTCCGCGCAGATTTTGTTATAGCTAATCCACCCTTCAATGCTGAATGGGAGCCGGGGAGATTAAGCGATAAGGATCCGAGGATAAAATACGGGATTCCACCTTCGGGAAACGCCAATTTTATGTGGATTCAGCACTTTATTCATCATTTAGCGCCGAATGGAATGGCAGGTTTTGTAATGGCGAATGGTGCTTTGGCAACTGGGGGCAGGGAAGGCGAAATTAGAAAAAAAATTATTGAGGATGATTTAATAGATGTGATTATAGCTTGTCCGCCAAAGCTTTTTTATAACGTTTCGCTCCCAGTTTCTTTATGGTTTGCTAGCAAGAATAAAAATAATGGAAGATTTAGAAAAAGAATCGGAGAGGCTCTTTTTATTGACGCTCGCGAAACTTTTGAACCCATTTCTCGGAAACAAGTTATTTTCAACGATGAAAATATTCAAAAAATTGCCGGTACTGTGCGAGCTTGGAGGGGAGAAAACCATGGGAGCGAATATAAAGATATCGCTGGTTTTTGCAAGTCAGTCAAAAAAGAAGAAATTACGAAAAATGGTTATGTTTTAAACCCCGGCAGATATGTAGGAGTAACTGAAGAGGAAGAAGATGGCGTACCATTTGAAGAAAAGATGGAAAAATTAACAGGCGAATTAAAACAATATTTTAGAGAAAGCAGAAAATTAGAAAAAGAGATTGAGAATAATTTAGAAAAGTTATTATAATGGTTCAGAAATTGCAAAATAAAAACTGGCGGAAAGTGAAGTTGGAAGGTCTACTTGATTTGATAATCGATCATAGAGGTAAAACACCTAAAAAGATGGGTGGTGGTTGGTCAATTAGTGGTGTTCCCGCTATTTCGGCAAAAAATATAAAAAATGGTCGGATTGTTAATGAAAATGATATTAGATATGTAAATAGAGATCTTTATGAAAAATGGATGACAAACAAACTAGAAGTAGGAGATCTTTTATTAACTTCCGAAGCGCCTTTGGGTGAACTTTTCTATATAAAAAATAAAATAGAACTTTGTTTAAGCCAGCGTCTTTTTGCGCTGAGAACAAACTCAAAGAAACTTAATTCGCTATTTCTTTATTATTATTTATTAAGTCCAGAGGGTAGGCATGAATTAATGCGACGCTTGAGCGGTACAGCTGCTGAGGGAATAAGACAAGCAGAATTAAGGCAAATAGAAATTTTCTCCCCTGAAGATGTTGGTGAACAAAAAAGGATCGCCGAAATTCTTTCCGCTTTTGACGAAAAGATTGAATTGAATAATAAGGTTAATCAGAATCTGGAGCAAATGGCCCAGGCGATTTTTAAGGAGTGGTTTGTTAAATTTAAATTTCCAGGCCATGAAAAAGTAAAAATGGTTGATTCTGAATTAGGGGAAATCCCGGAAGGCTGGGAAGTAAAAAAAATCGGTAATGTGGCGAAAATTAATAAAGGCCTATCATATTCTTCCGAAGAAATAAGAGAGAATAATGGGGGTACTCCGATGATTAATTTGTCTAATTTTGTAAGGGGTGGTGGATTTAAAATCGAAGGAATTAAGTTTTTTAACGGAAAATATAAAGATTCTAATTTAGTTGAATCCGGTGACGTTGTTGTCGCACTTACTGATTTAACTTCTAACCGTGAAGTTATCGGACATCCGGCGAGAGTTCCCGAAATAAAAGGATGGGATAAGATTTTAATTTCACTCGATGTTTGTTCCATTAAAACGCAAGATGTTCTAAAAACATTTCTTTATTATTTAATGTTACGCAGAAACTTTTCGTATTTTATGGCTAGTTCGGCTTCTGGGACAAACGTTTCCCATCTGAGCCAATCCGTTATAAGTGATTATTCATTTGTTCTTCCATCTAACAAAGTATTAACAAATTTTTTCGATTTAATAAAACCTATATTTTATAGAGTCAACAAGTTATCTTCGGAAAATCAAAAATTAGCATCTCTTCGCGATTTGTTTTTACCAAAATTAATGAAAGGGGAAATAAAAATATGAACGAAATCGATGTAATTTACAATAGGTACGGAGCGCCAATTCTTCGGTTACTCGATAACGGTAGGATAGTTAGTTTCCCCGGAAAGAGTATCGGCTTTATAAAGGACGGTAACCTTTTTAATTATTTAGGAAAATATGTTGGCTGGTTTGAAAACGGAGTAATGAGAGATAGAGATGGACATTGTGTTGGGTTCGGAGAAAATCCAAGCGATACCCCCGCGCCATTTTTTCCATTCAAACAATTCAAACCATTTCCAGGATTTGTGGAATTCGAACCATTTCGGTCGTTCACTGAGTTTGTTCCTTTCAAACCATTCAAATCTTTTTCGTGGTCTGAAAAAGATCCAATAAGCCTCTTTTTTTCACAATGACATATCTTAATAAAAAAATAAAAAGAGGACTTACGCCTGCCGAACAAAAAACAACAGCCGCCTTTAAGTTGATGTCTGAGAAGGTTAAAACACTCGAGAAATCATTAGGGAGTACTCAAGATGAACTTGAAATATATCGTGCAAAATATCATGAGGCAGACAAAAATAATGCAGTGCAGGCTAGTAGGGCTAGTACGCTCGTTTTTCATGAGATATTGAAATTTGTTGTTTCAATTGTGTGCGGGGGAATTGGTATAAATCTAATTACAAATGGAATTTTGGGATGGGGATTGGGCATTGTTGTTTTGGGAATAATATTTTATGCCGTAATCGTTATTTCTGATAAATTAAGAAAATAGCTATGTCTAAAAATCTTAACGAAAATTCAATAACAGAACAGCCGATCATAGGTTGGTTAAAAGAGCTTGGTTATGATTACGAGTTTGGGCCGGATTTAGCGCCGGGTGGAAGCTTACAAGAGCGGAATTCATTCCGTGATGTTGTTTTAATATCGCGGCTAAAACGTTCTTTACGGAGACTGAATCCAGATTTATCCGATTCGGCGATTGACGATGCAGTCTCAAAAATTATTGGCGTTGAACACCCAAGTTTAGAGATAGCGAATAAAGAAACTTATAAATTATTGACCGAAGGAGTTAAGTTTGAGGTAAAAGACAAAAAAGGAGAAACAAAAGGAAGAATCGCGAAGGTTTTTGATTTTGAAAATCCATTGAATAATGAATTCCTGGTTGTAAATCAGTTTGCGATCCAGGGCATTGAAAATGTTCGCCGGCCAGACTTGGTAGTCTTTATAAACGGAATCCCGGTTGCGGTATTTGAAGCAAAGAGTCCGACAACCGAAACAGGAACACTTAGATCTGCTTTTTACCAATTACAGGATTACAAAAAAGATATTCCAGATATTTTTAAATATAATCAGATATTAGTCATTAGCGATTTATTGCAAGCAAAACACGGGACGATTTCTTCTTCTTGGGAATGGTTTTCTACTTGGAAAGGGATTGAAAGCGAAGATGAAAAAAATGAAGGCGTATCTGAATTAGAAATCTTAGTACAAGGGGTGTTTAATAAAACAAGATTATTAGATATTATTCAAAATTTTATAGTTTTTGAAGCCGATAGCGAAAAAGATATAAGCAAATTTACTAAAAAGATATGCTTGTATCACCAGTATTTTGGAGTAAATAAAGCAATTAATGAAACTTTGCGAGCGACTGATCCAAAGGGAAATAAAAAAATCGGCGTATTCTGGCACACGCAAGGAAGCGGGAAATCACTTTCCATGGTTTTTTATGTGAATAAGGTTAAGAAATTAACAAAGCTTAAAAGTCCGACCTTTGTATTTTTAACAGATAGAAATGACCTCGACGGACAATTATATAAAACATTTTTAAGAACCGGTTATTCTACAGCTAAGCAGGCTGAGACCATAAAAGGTTTAAATGAAAAACTGAAAACAGCAGGAGCCGAACTGATTTTTTCGACTATTCAGAAATTTGAAACCGAAAACGAAATACTTTCCGAGCGTGAAAATATCATTGTTATCGCCGATGAAGCTCATCGTTCACAATACGCAAAATTAGCTGGGAATGTGCGTGTCGCTTTACCTAATGCTTCATTTATGGGTATTACTGGTACGCCAATCAGTTTGCATAATCGCGATACTCGGTTAGTATTTGGCGAACATATTAGCGCCTATCAAATAAACAAAGCGGTTGAAGATGGAGCAACGGTTCCTATATATTACGAAGGAAGACTTGTGCCGCTTCATTTAACAAATGATTTTATTGATGAGGAATTTGAAGATTTAATGGCCGAACAGGAATTTGATATAAAGGAAAGCGTTAAAAGAAAATGGGCCAGATTAGAACAGGCGGTCGGATCCCCACAACGTTTAAAGCAAGTCGCAGAAGACATCGTTGATCATTTTAATAATCGCGGATTAGAGGGAAAGGGGATGGTTGTGACAATGAGCCGAAGGATTGCTGTTGAGATGTATGAATTGATTTCAAAAATTCCAGAAGCGCCGAAAATAGCAGTAGTTATTTCAAAACCGGAAGATTTTAAAGGAAGAATTCAAAAAGAGTTAAATTATAAAGAATTAGAAAAACAATTTAAAAATCCCGACGATCCATTAAAAATGGTAGTAGTTTGCGATATGTGGCTGACTGGATTTGATGTGCCGCCGCTTCATACAATGTATATAGACAAACCTTTAAAAAATCATACTTTGATGCAAGCGATTGCCCGAGTGAACAGGATATTTAAAGATAAGCCGGGCGGATTGATAGTTGATTATATTGGTGTTGCCGACAATCTTAAAAAGGCATTAAGTATTTATAGTTCTGATATTCGTAAGGAAGCGTTGATTCCTTTGCAGGAAATTATAAATAAGATGCTTGAAAAATACGACATAGTGAAAGATATGTTTGTTGGGATCGATTATTCTAATTGGAAAAATCTGGAGAGTATCAATTTAGCGCAACTATTCCAAAAAGCAGTAAACTCAATTATTACAGATGAAAAAACCGGAATGCTGGATGGAGAAAGAAAAAATAGGTTTTTGAAAGAAAGCGAAATTTTGTTCAAAGTCTTCGCTTTGGCAATGCCTAATCATGAAGCGATAAAAATCAGAAACGATGTAGCATTCTTTCAAGCTGTTAAAAAGGCGATTGTTAAGAGAACAGTTATCGCTGGAGCAGCTGAAATTGATATAAAAATAGAGTCTGCGTTAAGAGAGTTAGTATCAAAAAGTATCGTTGCGGAAGGAGTGATTGATATCTTCGCAATGAAAGATAAAACTAAACCGGATATTTCTATTTTTGATGAAAAATTTTTGGAAGAAGTAAAGAATATGAAGTTTAAGAATTTGGCGATTGAAACTCTGAGGAAGCTATTACAAGACGAATTAAGAATCAGAATTAGAAAGAATGGGGTAAGATATAGATCCCTCTTCGAATTATTAGATCAGATTATTGAAGAATACGAGAATAATATTATTAACTCAACTAAGGTTATAGAAAGGTTACTTGAGTTAGCTAGAGAAATTAAATCAGCAGAGAAAGCCGGTGTGAGCTTAGGTCTTAGCGACGAGGAAGTTGCTTTTTATGATGCTATTTCCACGGCCAAAAAATCGGAACTAAAAAATGGAGAACTAAAAGATTTAGTCAAAGAATTAGTCAGAGTAATTAAAAGAGATATTACGGTTGATTGGACTAATAATGAAATTATTAAATCCCGAATTAGAGCCGATGTGAGATTGTTATTGTTGCGTAATAAATTTGCGCCAGAAGAAACAGAGAATGTTTTAAATTTAGTTTTTGATCAGGCATTCTCCCTGTATAGAGATTTTAGTATGGCTGGGGGTTAAAATTCCTAAATTAATAATTCTCTTAATTTGGGAAATTGATATTCTTCAGTTTTTCATAGCGATACCATAATGGAAATTGTTAATTTTTATAACAATTTATTTACGATCGAGATCGCCGTTTTTGGTATCATCGCCGCTGCAATTTTTGTATTTCTGCAGATTATTTATAGCCAATTTTCTTATAGAGAAATATCTGTAATCTTTAAAAATACATATCTTATTTTATATTTTTTGTTGAGCACCCTTACATTAATTTTAACGGCTGCTGGCAGCTTGTTATTATCCTTTCCTTCTTACAAGTTTATTACTACTAATGTTGATTTCGTGATAAGAGAGTTATTCGAGAATGGACCTCTATCCATGAGGCTTTTGGCCCTATTTTTCGTATCGTTAATACTTTTTGGACTTTCCACCTTTACAAATTTTGAATATATAAGACCGTCGAAGATTGCTCTTTTAATAGGTAAAAAAATGAAAGTTGTGCAAATTAGGAATTTTCTTCTCAAGAAATATGGCGTTCCCGTGCCTGACAAATGGACGCTTAATATTGGAATATATTTACCAGTCAGGATTGGAGAGAAAGAACAAGAGGTAACCCCCAAAGAGACAAAGGAAAAAAATAAAGAGGCTGAAAAGCAACTAGCTGTTTATCAAGCAGAATATGAAAGAATAAGGCAAGAAGTTAAGAATTCTCAAAACACATTCGAACCATTAGACGCCTTAATTCTAAAGGCGATTGGATCTGTCGATTTAAGGGCTATTGATGAAGCGTTTTCAGTATTAGTAGATGTTTCTAGCCGCTTTATTGAGGCATATCCAATAACGAAAAAAGATGAAGCATGGAGCCCTGACTCAGGCGTAATTGAGAAGTACTTAAAAAACATTACCGAGAATTTATATATCTATGTCGATATGTGCGATAGGCAAAAATTGGAAACGGTAAAAATAAAAATACTTGACGCAAGTAAAGAAATCGCAGACAAAATTATTATTAGAAATTATCAGTGGGAGATTAAAGTTATCTTCGACTTTTGGAAAAAGATAGGAGATTCTGCAATCACTAAATCTCCCATTATTTTCAATAAAGTTATTCAATTGTATCGTGATGTCGGAGATTATGCTTTTAAAAATGGGATAGACGCTAATGAGAAGTGGCTGGAAGATGTTTTTCGGGGTTTGGGATGGCTGGGCGAAAGATTGCTTACAAAACAGGGGATAGAAGAGAAGCCTATAATTTACGATGATTCCTATTTTAATGAATACGATCAGCTTTTAAATGCTATTTTTTCTTTCGAATACGAATACAATTATAAATATCCTGGATCGTACCCCTTAATTTATTTTGACGTAATCCACGTAATATTTTTGCAACTTATTACTTCATATAAAAAAACAAAAATCTACGATGTTAAAAACCATATTTTTAGCTGCATCTATATTTATTCATCGTTTGCCAAAGTGGCGATAGAAAAAGAGAATAGCAACGGAGCGGCGTTAGCCGCGATGAACTTGAAAGATAGCTACGACGAATTAATCAAAAACGGACTGGAGGAAAGCGCTAAGGAAGCTCTTAAATTACTTATCGATGTAGGCGGGGAAGCGGCAGGCCATAAAGACAATCTTAAAAAAGTGGAGTTTATCCCTAAATTGTTAGACGAATATATAATTGACATTGTAGAATCAAGCTCGTTTAGGGAAGATATCAGCGGAGAAATCAATGAAATTTATATAAGAGCGGGGGGAAATCATGACCGTGTTTTGATATTTATTAAAGCTTTGGGTAAAAGAATGAGAACGAATTTTGGTTTTATGTTTGATTGGGAAACTGGGGAGACTTATGCAAAAGATGATCCGAGGAGGTATTAAAATGAGTATCTTGATTTATTTTTTTCTTCCCGAATCCTTGCATCCATAATCTTATTATAATTCCTGTCGTATGATTTTCTTGCGGGAGATTTCCTATCCGGATCTATAAGGTCGGGATTTTCCTTTTTTAAGAAAACGTATTCGTACGGATGGCCGTTTTCGTAGGTGACGATTCGCGCTTTAAGTTTTCCTTGCCTTACCAATTTTCTTGCGGTTGGATGCTTGATTCCGAAGTTGCTTTCCAGTTCCCACATTGCATACCAGCTGTCCCTGTCTTTGCAAACGAATGGGGGAACGAATCCCTCCTTTACCGCTTTTTGACAGAGCAGGCATTTTATTCCCCATTTGTCATACCAGCTTTCGTCTCCTTTGACTTGGCGGTGGCAGATTGAGCAGTTATATATTCCGTCCGCCAAATGGAATCCTTCCGGCTTTTTTTTGAGCCTGTGTTTTCTTTGAAGATCTCTAATTTCGCAGTCATATAGAATTTTGAATAATCCGACCAGATTATTGGCCGCTTCGCTCGCTTCGGCGTCATTAAGTTCCTTCTTATATTCTTTTTTATATATTTTTTTGAATTCGTCGATTGCTTTTTTAGATAAAGACATAGTAATTAAGCGTTAATAATTATTTAAAAATGAGACACTTCGACACCTCCTTTATAGTGTCTCATTTGTCTCATTTTAGCTTAAAAACCTGAAAAAATGAGACACGGGCTTTGACTCAAAGCGACCCGTTCCCGTCAGGAGGAGCCTTAGGTTTCCCTCTTAAAAGATGGTTCTGAACTCGTGTGGGGAGCCAACAAAAATCGCCAATCAGGCGGTTTTTCTGTTAGAATAAGAATATGGGAAAGACAATCAATCTCAACAAAAAGTTTTCAATTATATTGAGGCCAGTTACTCCATATAATTTTGATGCGACAATTCATAAGCCGTCGCATTTTCCATCTTCTGATAATGATTGGGAAAAGGGAAAATACTGGATAACAATGCTTTGGGAAGGAAGGTATTTAGGGCTGAAATTAGAAAATAAAGGGACGACAGCAAAGCCAAAAATAAAATTAACAGTATATTCCAAAGAACCCTTATCAGAAGAATTTAATGAAGGTTTAATTCCAGAAATAGAATGGAGATTTAACTTAAAATCAGACATTTCAGGGTTTGATGATAAAGCGAAAAAAGACAAAGTTCTTTCTCCACTATTAAAGAAGTGGCGTGGAGTGAAGCCGGTAGCTGCCAATTCCTTGTATGAAACCTTGGTTATTTACATTGTTTTACAGAACGCTACTGTTCGGAGAACTCATCAAATGTTGGAAAATCTTTTTAATAAGTTTGGCAAGAAAGTAAAATTTGATAATAAAACCCTTTCTACTTTCTGGAAGCCGGAAACGATAAACAAAATTGCGGAGCAAGTTTTAAGAGATTTGAAATTGGGTTATCGGGCAAAATTTTTGAAAAGAATCAGCGAACAGTTTGTTAAAAAAGAGATTGACGAATTTGAAATGAGAAAAATGAATAGGAATGAGGTCAGGGGAAAAGCATTAGAACTTTACGGAATTGGGCCTGCGTCTGTTGAGTATCTTTTATTTGAAGATTTTTATCACTGCGATCATCTGGCTACTATTCCGCCCTGGGAGCAAAAAATAATGTCCAGATTGCTATTCAATAAAAGATTAGTTTCTACAAAGAAAATTCTTGATTTTTTTACGAAAAGATATTCGGGGTGGGAGAAATTGGCTTTCCATTATATCTGGGAAGATATTTTTTGGAAAAGAAAAACCCAGCATATAGATTGGTTAGAAAAAGAAATTAGATTATAATTAAAATATGGAACTAACAGAAAAACAATTAGATTTACTAAAACGAAAAAAGATAGTAGCATTGGTGACCTCAAGCTCCGATTATAAACCGAGAGCAATTTTTGTTGAGGTGAACAAAGCTGAAGACGATAAAATAATTGTCACTGACAACGAAATGGAGACAACAAGAAAGAATTTATTAGAAAACAAAAATGTATTCCTTTTGGCTTTTGAAGAAGATTATCATTATGGATTAAAGATTTCAGGGAAGGCAGAATATTACATAGAAGGTGAGTATTTTGATTTTGTGAGAAATTTAGAGACAAACAAAAACTATTCTCCAAAGGGGGTAGTAGTAGTTAGCATAGAAAAAGTAACCGAATTTAAGTAACTGCCCCTATCAGACAGGTTCTAACATTGTCCGTCCCTCGGAGTTAACTTCAAAAAATCGCCAAGAGGGCGATTTTTTGATACCATTAAAATATGAAATTAGATTTTAATAGAGAATATTGGGGAAGCCAATTTAAAAGTCCTGACTGGTATATTAAAATTGAAAAAGATTTAAACGAGTTGATTTTTCCTATTATCCATAAAAACCCTGAAGTTAAAACCTTCAGGCATAAGGTTTATGAATTAGTAGAAGAATTATTGGAGAAAGACCAAATTCCCTTAGCTAAAGAAGGGCCGAACTTTGATATCGACAGAAAGCCAATAGATACAATAATTATTCACCATACAGAAGAAGAGTCAGATATTAGGCTTAGTAAACTTTCTGCGATTGGTTTCATAAGACAATACGGACTCGTATATTTAAAGAATGATATCTTGGGACATCAATTAAAAGGTCAGCCAATTTGGTCTGGGCATTTTCGTAATGAAAAAATGGTATTCTTTGCTTATCACTGGCTAGTAAGACCAGATGGTAGTTCAGAAAGATTACTTAAAGATGGTTGTGTTGGTTGGCACTCAGGAGTCTGGGAAATAAATACTAAAAGCGTAGCCATTGCTCTTTCTGGTGATTATGAAGAAAATGCCCCGCCAACTTCTCAAATTGAAGGAGTAGCTAAAGTTATTAAAGATAATTATCCTCAAGTAGCTAAAAATAGAATTCTGGGGCATAGAGAAGTCAGGGAAGGAAGAACCTGCCCAGGAGCATATTTCCTTAAGGAATGGAAGAAAACTTTATTGGATTTGATTTAAAAACAGGTTCTAACGTTGTTCCGCAGGAAACAAATCTGGTATATAAACTTCCCCCGCTTCCATAATCTTGGTTCTAACGTCGTCCACGATGCGGAGCCAACAAAAAATTGCCAATCAGGCGGTTTTTTTAATTGGAGATAGTTAGGGTATTGACAGAGGTATGGTTATGGGTGTATATTCATAATAGAGGAGGCCATAATATAAAAGGTCGTTCCCCCTCTCTAATACAAGTTTAATTATAATAAAACTATGCCAAAATTAGATGGAACTGGTCCTATGGGGCAAGGTCCAAGAACCGGTAGAGGATTAGGTCCTTGCGGAGGAGGAATGGGACGGGGTTGGGGTTGCTGGGGCGGAGGTTTCGGATTCAGGAGATTTATCTCTCCTAAAAACGAACTTGCTGCCTTGGAAGACGAGGAAAAGATGCTTGGAGAAGAATTATCCGCAATTCGCGAGGAAAAAGCTGCTCTAAAGGACCAGCAAAAATAAAAGAAGGCCGAGAGCCCGGCTCTTTCTTTTGAGAGAGCCGGGAAGACCTTCTTTAATTATAAGAATATCATTAAGCTTTAATCATTTCAATTATGGTCAGACCAAGAATTTGCCGAAGAATTAGGTTTAATCCAAATGTAACTTATTTCAAACCTCAAGGCGTGCCAATGAGGTTTTTGGAGGTGATTGAATTAACCACCGAAGAAGCGGAAGCTTTGAGATTGAGAAATATAAAAGATTTGGAGCA
>DATKWJ010000017.1:0-16614 GCA_035529635.1 Patescibacteria group bacterium | reverse complement strand
TTTCAACAACTACTATTTTGAATGACGGCTGATTTTTTTTGCCGCTCCTTAAGAAACGAATGACTAACATATTTTAATGATTTAATTTTATCAAGTAAGGAAAATAATCTACCAACCTTTGATTTCCAAAGCGTTTTTGGCTGCTTCGACTTCAGCTTCCTGTTTGGAAGAACCCTTGCCTTCCCCGGCTAATTCCTTGTCCAGGAAAACGCCGATAATGAAATGTTTGGCATGATCCGGCCCCCAGTCTTTCAGCACTTTATATGTAGGCGTCAGGCCGGTTCTTTCCTGGGCTTCTTCCTGGAGGCGCGATTTGGCGTCTTTGAAAAGCCCTTTTTCGATGATTTCCGGCAGTTTGATAACCAGATTATTTTTGATGAACTCGCGGCATTTCCTGTATCCGGCATCGAGGAAAAGCGAACCGATCAGAGCTTCGAAAGTATTGGCCAAGATATACTGCCTGGCTTTGCCCATTTCCTTTTTCTCCCCTTTGGAAAGCAAGAGATAATCGTTCAGTCCCAATTCAGCAGCGGTTTCAGCCAGCATTTTAGCATTAACCAAGGCGGCCCGCCAGTTGGTCAATTCCCCTTCCGATTTCCCGGGATACTTCTCAAAAAGATATTCCGTCACCGCCAGTTCCAGAACCGCATCGCCCAGAAATTCCAATCTTTCGTTGTTCTCCAGTTCGAAACTCAGATTTTCATTCAAGTAAGAACGGTGGCAGAACGCCTGAGTCAGTAAATTCTTGTTTTTAAATTTAAGGTCTAATTTCTTCTCAAATAAAGAAAAATCCTTCATATATAGAGCTTCCAAAGGAAGCGAAGATAAAGATGAGATTTATCTCATCGACTTATTTTGCCAATTCTTTGTAAACCGTTCCCAAGACGCCGTTGATGAATTTGCCGGAACTTTCGCCGCCGAACGACTTGGCCAGTTCAATGGCTTCGTTGATGGCCACTTTAGGCGGAACTTCCTTTTTATCCGCGTAGAGCAGTTCATAAAGGCCGACTCTTAAAATATTCCTGTCGACAATGGTAATCTGGTCGAGCGGCCATTCGGGCGCAGCCTTTTCGATGATTTTATCGATATTGATAAGATGCTTGACCACGCCGTTGATTATCTGCCAAATCAGATTTTTATCTTCCAGGCCCGGCCCGAATTCTTTAATGTTTTTTTCCGCAATTTTCTCCAAATCCCCTTTCTTGCCGGAAAAATCCCACTCGTACAAGCTTTGCATGGCAATGGAACGCGATAAGTGTCTGCTGGCCATAATTGATTTTTAAAATTATTTCTTGCTTAAACCTTCCCAGCTCATCGAATTTTTATCCGTTGTTTTCTCCGTTTTTTCCTTAGCGGCGATTTCCTTCTCCCTCTTCTTTTTCTCTTTTTTGTCCAATTTTTTCAAAACATCCACCACTTCCCTTCCTTTATAATAGCCGCAATTTAAACAAACCGTGTGCGAAGGAACGGGTTTGCCGCATTTCGGACATTTGTTCAGAGCCGGCGTCGAAGCGAAAATATGCATGCGCCGCTTGTTTCTTCTCGATTTGGTATGTCTTTGTTTTGGAACGGCCATATTGGAAAATTAAAAATCAAAACTCAAAATTATTCTTAAAGATAACATAAGCATATTAGAATTGCAAGCCCTCTTCTTTTTTTCCCAAAATAAAAGAGCGCTCGTTCTGCTATTCGCAGGCCGATCGCTTAATCTGTTTTTTTTGGAGAAGCAAAAAAGCTAAAAAATAGAGTTGACCCCTATTTTTTTTGCATAGTTTTTTCGTTAAATAAGTTAGCTAATAATTTTCCAAAAAACGGAATATAGAAAACTTGCCCCTTATATGCCTTTATTGCGTAAACTATTGGTAAAATAAAAAACATCAACAGAATATAAGAACCTATCAAAATACCACTAGCGATACTTCCTAAACTTACCGTTACTTCTACAATCCACACAAAGGGGTATAGGAATATAATCCAAAATATCCAATAAACTAAAGATTGAAGCGAATGAAATTTAACGAATTTATCCTTATTAAATAATCCTACTATTGCAAAGATAAAGGTAAAACCGCTGGGCGCATAAGTCATAGCTACTAAGAGGTTGGGCATTTTAACTGGCGTTCCACATTTAGGACAAAATTTAGCTCCTTCTTCTAATTTTGTTTTACAACCAAATTTTTCACAATACATAATTTTTTTATGATTTTGTTTTTACCTTGACTTTTATAAAAATTTTCTTTAGAAGCAACCTTTTTAAATTTTATTCACTTAATGGATTATTCAATAAACTTAAAAGTGGAAAGCATTATATTATATTGTGATATCACCTTTTCCACTTCCTCACTGGAATATAGCCCTTTATTCAATTCTTCCTCTCTTTCCTGGTTTTTTTTAATATCAACGATATGATATCCAAAAGGCGTGAGCTCTTCCTTAAAATAAGCTTCTATTGGTAGTTTTGCAACTAATCGTATTTCAACATCGTTTGTAAAAAGCATTGTTTCGATATCGTAAGAAGCGCTGGAAACATCATAACCTATAACTTGAATTGCCCTTTTACCATCTATTTCCAAGAATTTCCATGCTTCCAGATATCCGAGAGGTAAAATGCCTTTTTCAATCTTCTCCTTATATCTTACAAAGTCTTCTTTTGTACTAATCTCTGCTGCTAGTCCTTCGGAAATATACTCTTTTTCTGTTGGTAGTTCGTTATAGTCAATGAGTATCAAACAGAAAGTCTCCCAGTCACATAAATTCTCTTTTATCCAATTTTTTGGAGCTTTAAATTCAAACCCATACTTTTCATTTCGATAAGTCTTCCAATTAGCGGCTTCTTCTTCAACAACTTTTTCTGGTTTTTCCATCTCGGGTAATCCAGGAGACGGAAATTCTTCTTTTGGCAGCCACAAGAACTGATAAATCAAAATCACTCCGCTAACAATAGCGGTTAAAATAACTAAAATTAAAATATACTTCCAATTAGTTTTACCTTCTTTAATAAACATTATTCTATTCTACCAAGAAAATATCCCCTTGCCAACTTGCTATTTTTATCTAATTTTTAATTAATGACTAAATTTGATATTTTAAATATTGAACCTTTAGCGGTCTAAAGGATTTCCTGTGAATTTTACAGGGACCGTATTTTTTGAGAAGCCGTCGGTGTAATTTGGTGGGATAACCTTTGTGTCGGTTAAAACCGTATTGGGGATATTTCTTATGATACTTTTCCATTATTCTGTCGCGGGTCTTTTTAGCGATAATGGATGAAGCCATACAGGAAAAAACTTTTTCATCGGCTTTGACGATCGGCTTTTGGAAAATCGACGGGCTGATTCCCGCCTTTGCCAGAAATTCGGCGGGCAAAGAAAAATCGCCGTCCAAAATCAAGCAATCGATCCTCCGGGTTTTTCTGGAATTCTCCTGCCGCAATTTAGAGTTTAAATTTTTCAGGGCCTTGGCCATGGCCAGTTTCGTCGCCTCCAAAATATTGATTCTGTCAATCGTTTTTTCCGAAACCCTGCCTATTCCCCATTTAAGGCAGGGGCAACCAACAATTATTTTGTAAAATTCTTCACGCTGTTTCGGAGAAAGTTTTTTGGAATCTTTGATTTTCCGAAAATCCCGCCTCGGCAGTTTATCTTCAACCGCGGCCACGGCCGCTGCCACCACCGGCCCGGCCAGCGGCCCCCGGCCGGCCTCGTCCAAACCGACCAGGCACTTGTATCCTTTTCGCCGCATTTTTTTTGCTTCTTGTAAAATTCCGCGCTCCATAATATACTTTAATAATATCACTTGTTATGAAATTCACTCATTTACACGTCCACAGCCATTACAGCCTTTTAGACGGCTTGCCCAAAATTGACCAGCTCTTAGATTATACCAAAGAATTGGGCATGGAAGCAGTGGCTCTGACCGACCACGGCAATGTTTACGGAGCCGTGGAATTTTATAAAAAAGCCGTTAAAGCCGGCGTCAAACCGATCATCGGCTGCGAAGTTTACACGGCTATCGACAAAATGTTCGACAAGAGGCCGAATATCGACGACAAAAGACATCATTTGGTCCTGCTCGTTAAGAACGAAGAAGGTTATAAAAATCTGGTCAAACTCATTACCAAGGCCCATCTGGAAGGGTTTTATTACAAACCGAGAATCGACGAAGAATTGTTGGCTCAGCACAGCCAGGGGCTTATCTGCCTTTCAGCCTGCCTGGCCGGAAAAATACCCAAATTGATCCTGGCAAAAAAAACAGAGGAGGCGGAAAAGACCGCTTTAGCCTACCAGAAAATGTTCGGCCGGGACGGTTTTTATTTGGAAGTCCAGTGCCATCCCAATTCTCCGGAACAGGCAACTGCCAATAAAGGGCTGATATCAATGGCCAAGAAATTAGACATTCCTTTGGTGGCGACCAACGACGTTCATTATCTGAAAGCCGAAGACGCCGATGCTCAGGACATTTTAATGCTGATCAACACCGGCACTGACATCAATAATCCAGAACGGCTGACCCTGAAAGCCGACGATTTCTCGATGAAAAGCCGGGAACAAATGATTGAAGATTTCAAGGATTTGCCGGAAGCGATTGAAAATACCGGGAAAATAGCCGACCTCTGCAATTTCCAATTCGAACTGGGTCAAGTCAAGCTTCCTTTGTTCGCCGTACCTGGCGGAGAAAATCCCGATGATTATCTGGAAAAACTCTGCCAGGAAAAACTGAAAGATAAATTCGGGGAAAAGCCGGACAAGGAAGTTATAGAAAGATTGAATTACGAACTTTCGGTCATCAAACAAACCGGTTTCGCTTCTTACTTTTTAATCGTCCAGGATTTCGTCAACTGGGCCAAGAAAAACCGCATCGTCGTCGGCCCGGGACGAGGTTCCGTCGGCGGTTCCCTGGTGGCTTACGTTTTGAGCATAACCAATATTGATCCGATAAAATACAATCTTTTGTTCGAAAGATTTTTGAATCCCGGCCGGGTGGCCGGACTGCCCGACATTGATTTGGATTTCACCGACCGGAGGAGAGACGAAGTTATCCAGTACGTCGCCCAGAAATACGGCCGGAACAAAGTGGCCCAGATCATCACTTTCGGCACCATGGCTGCCAGAGCCGCTGTCAGGGACGTCGGCAGAGCCATGGGCTATAGCTATTCTTTTTGCGACCAGCTGGCCAAAATGATTCCTTTCGGCCTGACCCTGGATGAGACCATGAAAAAAGTGTCGGAATTCAGTTCCATATATGAAACGGACCAGCAGGCGAGAAAACTGATTGACGCGGCCAAAAAACTGGAAGGAGTGGCCCGGCACGCTTCAACCCATGCTTGCGGCGTGGTTATCTCAAACACTCCTTTGGATGAAATCGTTCCCCTCCAGTATCCGACCCAGAACGATCAAGTCATTGTCACCCAGTATGAAATGCATTCCATCGAGGATCTCGGCCTTCTGAAAATGGACTTTCTGGGATTGAAAAACCTGACCATTATCGAAGACACTTTGTCCAGAATTTACGTCATCCACGGCATTAATATCGACCTGGAAAAAATTCCCACTGACGACAAGGCGGTTTTCCGGCTTCTGCAAAAAGGCGAAACGGTAGGAGTATTCCAATTAGAATCAGGAGGGCTTCAGCGATACTTAAAACAATTAAAGCCGACCGAATTTGAAGACATTATCGCCATGGTTTCCCTTTACCGGCCCGGACCGATCCAACTGATTCCCGATTACATCGCCAGAAAGCACAAAAAACAAAAAGTTGAATACCTCCATCCGAAATTAAAGCCGATATTAGAAAAAACCTACGGCTTCCCCATTTATCAGGAACAAATCATGGAAATCGCCAAAGACATAGCGGGATTCAGCTTGGCTGAAGCCGACGTTTTAAGGAAAGCCATCGGCAAAAAAATAAGGAAACTTTTGATGACCCAGAAAGAAAAATTCATCGAAGGCATGAAGAAAAACGAAGTCAGGGAAGACATCGCCAAACAAATCTGGGACTGGATCGAGCCGACCGCTTCCTATTCCTTCAACCGGAGCCATGCAGCCGCTTACGCTACCATCGCCTATCAGACAGCTTATTTAAAAACCCATTATCCGGCGGAATTTATGTCATCCCTACTAACTTCGGAGAGAAACGACCTGGAAAGAATCTCTGTCTTAATCGAAGAAACCAAAAAAATGGGTTTGACCGTCCTGCCGCCCGACATCAACGAAAGTTTCACTTTTTTCAGCGTTGTTCCTAAGAAAAATCAAATCCGCTTCGGCTTGTCGGCAATCAAGAACGTCGGTTCCAATATCGTGGAAATAATAGTCAATGAAAGAAAAGCCAAGGGTCCTTACCTTTCGATCGATGATTTCATTTCCAGAATCAACTCCCGTGACCTCAATAAAAAATCTCTGGAAAGCCTGATTAAAGCCGGGGTTTTCGACAAAATGGCTGAAAGAAACCAATTATTGTCCAATCTGGAAAAGCTTCTGGACTACGCCAGGGAAAACCAGAAAACGAAAATCAACGGCCAGCAGGGATTGTTTGAAGGAACGACTTTCAACAATAAAATTCATTTCCAAGCCGCCACGCCGGCTTCGGAAAAAGAAAAACTGACTTGGGAAAAAGAATTGCTGGGGCTGTTCATCAGCTCCCATCCTTTGAACGGTTTTGAAAAAATTCTGGAAAAAAAAGTCACCTCCATATCGAAAGTCCTCAATGACGACTTCAAACGGAACGTCAGGGTGAAAATCGGCGGCATCATTTCCAATATTAAAAAAATAATCACCAAAACCGGCAAACCGATGCTTTTTATCAAAATAGAAGATTTAAGCAGTAAGATGGAAGTAGTCGTTTTCCCGAGCATGGTTGAAAAGAATCCCGTCATCTTTCAGGAGAACAAAATCGTCATGGTATCGGGAAGATTGGATTCCAAAGACGGAGTGCCGAAAATAATCTGCGAAGATATCATGGAAATAATAGAAGGCTAATTTTTAAAAAACATGAAAATAGAAATCATACGCCATTCTTTAGCCCATATCTTGGCTGCCGCAGTCAAGGAATTATACCCCGGAACAGAGTTCGGCATGGGGCCGGCTATTGAAAACGGCTTTTACTACGATTTTAATTTGAAGAATTCCCTTTCGCCGGACGACTTGCCCGGAATAGAAAAGAAAATGAAAGAAATCATGAGCCGGAATGAAACTTTCAAGAAAAAAATAATCAGCCAGGAGGAAGCGGAAGAAATATTCAAAAAACAGCCCTTTAAGCTGGAATTGATCGAAGAAAATCTGACCGGCGACAATTCCGGGCCGATTTCCGCATATCAATGCAACGATTTCATCGATCTCTGTAAAGGGCCTCATCTCAAATCAACCAAAGAAATAGACGTTAACAGCTTCAAACTGACGAAAATAGCCGGCGCTTATTGGAAAGGTTCCGAAAAGAATCCCATGCTGACCAGGATTTACGGTTTGGCTTTTGAAACCGAAAAAGAGCTGAAAGATCACCTTAAACTTCAGGAAGAAGCGGGAAAAAGAGACCACCGGCTTTTGGGGAAGAAATTAGATTTATTTTGCTTTTCAGACATAGTCGGTCCCGGCTTGCCGATGTATACTCCTAAAGGGACCATTCTGATAGAAGAATTAAAAAAGAAAATAGAAACGATTTGCAAAGAATACGGATTTAAAAAAGTCATTACTCCCCATTTGGCCAAAATCGACTTATACAAATTATCGGGGCACGCCGATAAATTCAAAGATGAGCTTTTTCACGTTACCTCGGAAAAAAAGCATAAATTCGTGATGAAACCGGTCCAGTGTCCGCATCAGACTCAAATTTACGCTTCTCAAATCCGTTCCTACAGGGATTTACCGATCAGATATATGGAATCCGAAAAGCAATACAGAGCTGAAAAACCTGGAGAAATTGGCGGTCTGAACAGAGTTTATGCCATCACTGTAGAAGATGGACATTCTTTCTGCCAAGTTTCTCAGGTGAAAGACGAAATTAAGCAAATGGTGGAAATTATAGAAAAATTCTACAGTGCTTTGGGTTTATGGGGCAATCATAAAGTATATTTATCTTTCAGAGATTATCAGCATCCTGAAAAATACATCGGAGAGAAAAAAGATTGGGATGAATGCGAAAAAATATTGAAACAGGTCTGCCAAGAAATGAAATTAAACGCTCAGATACAAAAAGGAGAAGCTGCTTTGTACGGACCTAAGATAGATTTTATGTTCAAGGACGCTTTGGGCAAAGAAATTCAGATACCCACCGTCCAGATCGATTTTGCCACTCCCAAAAGATTCAACCTCTTTTACATTTCAGAATCAGGGAAAAAAATACCCCCGGTAATGGTTCATAGGGCGGTTTTAGGGTCATATGAAAGATTTCTTGCTCTGCTTATCGAGCACTATGCCGGCGCTTTTCCTTTTTGGCTGGCTCCGGAACAAATTTGGCTGGTTCCCATCGCTGAAAAACACGAAAAATACGCCAAGCAAATCAGCCAAGAACTTTCGGCGGCCGGTTTCAGAACAGAACTGAAAAACGGCAATGAAACAGTTTCAAAAAAAATCCGGGAAGGAGAAATGCAAAAAATCCCCTATTTGCTGGTAGTCGGAGATAAAGAAATGAAAGCCAAATCGGTCAGAGTGAGAGAAAGAGGAAAAGGAGACACTGGCGAGATAAAAATAAGCAAATTCATTAAAAACCGAGCTGAAGATATAAAATTCACATCTTCAGCGAAGGTCAAAAAGAGAATATAATTCTCTTTAAGTAACTATATGCCGGTAATTTCCCAGCCAAGCCAAAAATTAATCCAAAAATATCAAGCCTGGTACCAATCGCTTCAAAAGAAAGCCGAAGCGACGACGATTCACGTCGATGAAGTGGCTGCCAAAGTGGCCGCTTTTTACGAAAAAATCAGGGGAATCGTTGATTGGAAAGAAGAACATCTGATGAAAAGGGCAGCCATCGAACGCAAGCTGAAACGAAGGCTCTTTTTGGCCAAAGAAGGAAAAGATATTTCGGAATCCCTTGTTTTGGAACTGATTAGAGGAGGCCATTTTCCCAACGACGGCATCGAAGAAACGAAGACTGACGAAGTTGAAAGAATCTTGGACAAATACATCTATATCCTGGAAAACAGCCAAAGCGATTCTTTCTCCGAAAAGCAAAAAATCCAACTCTATAACTGGCTGCTGAGCATTGCCGCCTGCGAAATCGAAGAAATTCTCTCTCCTCCCTATAAAGAAAGAGCGCTGATTGAATTTATGACGGAATCAATGGCCAGTAAAATAAAAGTGCAGCAGAGAAGAATAATTTCCATAGGGGAAAAAGAAGCTGAGGAAGAAAAAAACACCCAAACCTATATTGCCGTACAAAGGGCTCTTTTCAAATTAGATTCTCCGATAATCACTTATCATCTTCTGAAAAAGAAATACGAACAATGGCAGGAACTGCCCCTGGTTCAGCTTCAGGAAATAACTCAAACGATTTATTCAGTCTGGCAAAGTTTGGAAAAAGAACTGAACCATCCTTTGAAGGATAAATTTTACAAGGTCTGTGAAAGATACGATACCCCTTATCTGCTACTGGGAGACATTCTGTCAGCCGGCAATCCGGAAGAAACTCACAAAAAAATCGCTGTGCCGGAGGAATTAGAACAACTGATCAAAGAGGCCTACAATAGAAGATTGTCCACTTTGAAAAAACGGCTTTCCCGGGCGGCTTTTTATTCCACTCTGTCGATCTTTCTGACTAATATTTTTTCTCTTCTTATTTTGGAAATTCCTCTGGCTAAAATGATCACCGGGACTTTCATGCCGATTACCATAGTCGTCGACATTTTGGGACCGACTTTTCTAATGTATTTACTGGTGGCCTCCATCAAACAGCCTTCAAGAAGCAATCTGGAAATCGTCCTAATGGAAACCATGAAAATCGCCTATGAAACGGAAAAAACCGATGTCTACGAAATAAAAACTCCCAAGAAAAAGGGCTTCTTCGTCAAATCCCTTATCGTCCTTTTATATCTTGCCGGCGCCTCTATCTCTTTGGGAATCATTCTGACTATCTTTGAAATGGCCAAATTCCCGCCGACCTCGGTCTTTGTCAATATATTATTCTTGGCTTTAATCGCCTTTGCTGGCTCGGCTATCAGAAGCAGAGGAGAAGAACTGACCATTGAAGAAAAGAAAACCGGCTTTTTCAGTTTTATTTTCGATATCTTTTTCCTGCCGATCGTCAGCCTGGGCCGCTGGCTGTCCAATAAATGGAAAAAATACAACGCCATCGCGGTTTTCTTCAGTGCCTTAATAGATTTGCCTTTCCAGATATTCGTGGAATTTTTGGAGCAGTGGCGGTATTTTCTGAAAGAAAAAAAAGAAGAAATACACTGATTTATCGCCAGAATGGAAAACGGCCGCATTTGAAAAGGCCGTTTTTTTATAGTATTCTGGATAAATTATCATGTCCAAGAAATATATAATTTCCACCTACGGCTGCCAAATGAACAAGTCGGATTCCGAAAGAATGGCGGTCATTTTGGAGAAAAAAGGATACCAGGCAGCTCGAAAAGAAAACGAGGCGGATTTGATTGTGATTAACATGTGCTCGGTCAGGCAATCGGCCGTAGATAGAGTTCACGGACAAATCAGGAATCTCGCCAAACTTAAAAAAAAGAATACCAAACTGAAAATCGTTCTGACGGGCTGCATTTTAAAAAAAGACAGAGGAAAATTCAAACAAACTTTCGATGAAATTTGGGACAAAGAAAACTATTTCGATATTCTACCGAAACGCCAGAGTGCTTCGACAGCCTATATTCCGATTTCCAACGGCTGCAATAATTTCTGCACTTACTGCGCCGTGCCCTTGACCAGAGGCGGCTTGATCTGCCGTGGTCATCAAGAAATTTTAAAAGAGACAAAGGAAGCGATAAAAAACGGTTCCAAAGAGATCTGGCTGCTGGGCCAGAACGTCAACGACTACAATTCTCCGTCTGACAAAACAATCGATTTCCCGAAACTCCTGAAGCTGGTTATCGAAATACCCGGAGATTTCAAAATAAAGTTCATTTCCCCCAATCCCAAGAATTTTTCAGATGAATTGATTGAAACTATGGCTGGCTCAGAAAAAATCGCGCTTTACCTCAATCTGCCGGTTCAATCGGGAGACAACGAAATCCTCAAGAGAATGCGCCGTTTCTATACGGCCGGCCAATATAAAAAACTGGTTGGAAAAATCAGGAAAAAAATGCCGAATATTTTCTTATCAACCGACATCATCGTAGGCTTCCCTGGCGAAACCCGGAAACAATTTGAAAATACGCTGAAGCTTTTCAAAGAAATTGATTTTGATATGGCTTACATCGCCAAATTCTCTACCCGGCCTGGTACGGCGGCAAACAAGATGACGGACAACGTTTCTCCGGAGGAAAAACGGAAAAGATGGAAATTTCTTAATGATCTTATCCTTAAGAAATTAAAAGAAAAACAGAAAAAGGAAAAAAAGAAAATAATCGTCATCATAGGACCGACGGCTGCCGGCAAATCGGCCTTGGCCGTCAAACTGGCCGAAAAATTCAACGGCCAAGTGATTTCAGCCGATTCAAGACAGGTTTATAAAGGCATGGATATCGGCACAGGAAAGATAACTGAAAAAGAAATGAAAGGCATTCCCCATTATCTTTTGGACGTGGCTTCGCCGAAAAGAAAATTTTCGGTCAGTCAATACAGAAAACTGGCTTGGCAAGCGATAAATAAAGTTTTTGATAAAGGGAAAATCCCCATTCTCTGCGGCGGCAGCGGCTTTTACGTTCAGGCGGTCATTGACGGCTTAGTCATCCCCGAAGTCAAACCCGACTGGCAATTGAGAGCGAAGCTTGAAAAATTGAATACGAAACAGCTTTTCCAAAAATTAAAAAAACTCGATTACCAGAGAGCCGAAAAAATAGACAAAAACAACAGAAGAAGATTGATCAGGGCTTTGGAAATCGTCATGAAAACGAAGAAACCGGTGCCAGCCTTGAAAAAAAATCCTTCAGTTTATCCTGTTTTGATGTTGGGCGTCAAAAAAGAAAAAGAACAATTGAAAAAATCGATAAAAAAACGCCTTTTGGAAAGATTGAAAGACGAAGAAATGATTAAAGAAACGGAAAAGTTGCGGCGAAGCGGGATTTCCTGGCAGCGGCTCGAAGAATTTGGCTTGGAATACCGCTTTGTCAGCCGCTATCTGCAGAAAAAACTGACTTACAGCGAAATGATAAATCTCATCCAGAAAGAAAGCGAACATTTCGCCAAAAGGCAGATGACCTGGTTTAGAAGAGACAAGCGCATCCGCTGGATAAAAAACCGGGCTGATGCCGAAAAATCTGTCAAAGCGTTCCTAAAAAAATAAGAGGTCCCCTAGAGGACCTCTTTGTTTGAGTCAAAAAACCGGTGAAACGGGAGAAAATGATCTTTTTCGCGATAGCCGTGGCAGACGAGACTGCCTGCGAGAATGTCTCAGCCGATGCTTCTCAATTTTCTTCATAATTGTCGAATAAGCGGGGCTCTTCGGATCGATTTCATAAGTTTTGCCGCAAGTACGGCAAGTCCATGTCTCCATTCTTCTCCTCCCTGTTCAAGATATTCTCCTTTTTCTCCTGCCTGAAAAACGATATTATTGGACAATCTTTTTCTTATGTGGCAAGGAATAGTAATTCTCCCCTGTTTATCCATACTGACCGGATAAATTCTGGAAAACGGCAATTTTCCTTTTTTGCGGTAAATCCGGATTTTCCCGTCTAGAGCAACGGCCACGATAAGATCTCTCGTTTCTTTCCTGAAAGGGGCCGGAACGGTCAAACGACCTTTCCCGTCTATGGCAAGCTTCCATTCTCCGTAAAAATAGAACATTATTTATTTTCTCCTTTCCGTCAATTCAATTGTTAATTTGCTTTTCTTGAAAAGAGTTATACTATTTTATTTTAATTTTGTCAATATTTCCTTTAAAAGTTTGCTTATCTCTTGGGGATCGGCTTTGCCTTTAGATTCCGCCATTATCTTGCCTATCAGGTATTGGAAAGCTGTTTCTTTACCCTTCTTGTAATCTTCCATTGCTTTGGCATTGTCTTTTATGACTTTATCGATGATTTTTTCGATTTCCGCTGCATCGGTAATCTGGATCAAATTATCTCTTTTGATTATTTCCGAAGGATGGCCGCCGCTTTTATGCATTTTCAAAAGAAGCATCTTGGCGATTTTACTCGATATCTTGCCTTGGCAAATCAGATTAATGAATTCGGCGAAATTTTCCGGAGTGATTGAAAACCCGGCAACAGTGGACGCTGATTCTTTCAATAATCCCTGTAAGTCGGTGATCAGATAGTTGGCAGCCAGTTTAATCGAACGTTCTTTCAAAGAAGAATCCGGCTTCAGTCCAAGGATGACCCTTTCAAAATATTCTCCTAAGGGTTTGTTTAAAACCAGAATCTCGATTTCCCGAGAAGACAAGCCGTATTCCTTTTCAAAACGCTCTCTTCGCGATTGAGGAAGTTCCGGTATTTCATTTTTAATACCTTTAATGAAATCCTTGGAAAAATAAAGCGGTGGCAGATCCGGCTCGGGAAAATACCGATAGTCATGAGCTTCTTCCTTTTCCCGCTGGCCGACGGTCATTTCTTCATCATCCAGCCAGCCGCGCGTCTCCTGGACGATTTTGCCGCCTTTTTCCAGAATTTTTTTCTGTCTGATGATCTCGTATTCCACGGATTTTTCAACGCTTCTGAAAGAATTGAGATTTTTTATCTCCACTTTTGTACCCAATTTGCCGCCTTGGCCGAGAGAAATATTGACTTCTACCCGCATCTGACCTTTTTCCATATCAGCGTCGGAAACGCCGAGATACCTTAAAATCAGCTGTAGTTCTTCGCCGAATTTTCTCGCTTCTTTCCCTGAAATGATATCCGGCTCTGTTACCAACTCCATTAAAGGAATGCCCGCCCGGTTGAAATCAACCAAAGAATAATCAGCGGCCTGAGGATGAATCAACCTTCCTGTATCTTCTTCCAGATGAATCCTGGTAATGCTGATTTCTCTGCCGTCTATTTTCAAAGAACCGCCGAGACATAACGGTTCGTCATACTGCGATATCTGGTAACCTTTGGGCAGATCAGGATAAAAATAGTTTTTTCTGTCGAATTTCGAACATTCGGGAATCCGACAATTCAAAGCTAGACCGGTTTTTATCACTTTGGCGACAGCTTCCCGGTTTATGACTGGCAGCGTTCCCGGCTGGGCGGTACAGACCGGACAAATGTTAGCATTGGGCCGCTTCTCATCAGGATCATTCAAACAAGAACAAAACATCTTGTTCTTGGTATTCAATTCCGCATGTATTTCCAAGCCGATGACCGGTTTATACATATTCTTATTTATTCTTATTTATTCTTTTTTCCTCCATTCTTCGGACAATTCAACTTCCTGCCCTTTAGCCTGATTAACGATTTCCACGCCGGAACTGGTGCCGATAATGTCGGCTCCGGCTTCAACCATTATTTGTAAATCTGGCAAAGTCCTGATGGAACCGGCCGCTTTAATCAGCAAACCAGGGGCCGATTCTCTCATAATTCTAACGTGCTTGGCTTTTTCCGACAGTTCCGCGCTATCCAAAGGATCGTTGATGGTGGCGGTTTTGACGCAAATGGCGCCGGCTTCTTTAACGATGTCTGAGGCTTTTTTTATCTCCTCATCAGTCAGATAACCGGAACCGATAATCACTTTGGTTGGCATAATCCGGCAGATATTTTTCAAATCATTGAGAACTTCGCCGTATTTTCCGTTCTTAAAATCGTCAATTTTCATGACCACGTCAATCTCGTCCGAACCGTCATCCTTGGCTTTAACAGCCATTTCTAATCTTTTTTCCGGCAAGCTGGCGCCGGTCGGCTCGTCTATCAAGGTCGTAACCTTAACCCCGCTGTCTTTGAGAAATTCTTTCGATATTTTCGTATGCTCCGGAAAAACGCAAAGACCCCGGAAACCGTATTCCTTGGTCTCCAGGCAGATTTTTTTTATTTCTTCGTCCGAAGATCCTTTTTTAAGAAATGTCTGATCTATCACTTGAGCTATTTTAATCATGTTTATTTTTTACCGCATAAAATAAGTTTTTTAGTAATGAAGCGACCGTTAATGGTCCGATGCCGCCTGGCACCGGAGTTAAAAAACTTGCCTTGTCTTTTACACTTTCCCGGTCAACGTCGCCTAAAACCTTTCTCGTCCGGCCAGCGTAAGAAATGCCGGCGTCGATCAAAACCGCTCCTTTTTTTATCATCTCGCTTTTTATCAAATGAGGAATGCCGCAAACACTGATAAGTATATCGGCCGATTTCGTCCGTTCCTCAAATTTTTGCCAGGAAACTTCGCTTTTTAAAATATAACTAGCCGTTATTTTATTTTTCTTTAAAAATTTACGCAGGGTCAGTCCGAAAACGTCGGAATTGACCAAAGCAACGGCTTTCTTGTTTTTGAATATTTTAACTCCTTTTTTAAGCGCCAAGAAAATCGCCAGCGGCAAAACCGGAGAAAACCGACTGTTTTTTTGGAAACCGTCAACGTCTTTTTGCGGACTGACGGCCCCGATGATTCTGTCCGTCCTGAATTTTTTCGGCAAAGGCAGTTGAACGATGATTCCGTGGATTGAAGAATCGTTGTTCAAATCTTTTATTTGCCTGATGATTTTTTCCTCGGCAACGCTTTTTCCGAATTTATAAAGAACCAGTTTGCCGCCGATTTTTTCGGCCGCCTTCGTTTTCAATTTTACGTAAAGTTCCGAAGCCCTGTTCTGGCCGATTAAAATTACGGCTAATTTCGGGCTGAGTTTTTTTTTAGCTATTCTTTTTTTTAAGTCCGATAAAATCTTTTCCGCTTCTTTCTTACCGTCGAGAATTTGCATGGGTTGGAGATTAGTATGAATTTAAAATTCATCATAAACCGGGAATTTCTTAACTATCTTTTTTACTTCTCCTTTAATTTCGTTTTTGACTTTCTGATTATCAATATTTTTCAAAAATTCAACTATCAACCGGACCAGTTGCCGGCATTCTTTTTCTCTCAGCCCCCGGCTGGTAACGGCCGGCGAACCTAATCTGATGCCGGACGGATTATAAGGCGGCCTTTTATCGAACGGAACAGTGTTGCGATTGACGTAAATGCCGACTTTATCCAATTCATCCTGAATTACTTTGGAACTGTCTCCGAAAGAAGAAACATCGATAACCATCAAATGATTGTCCGTGCCACCGCTGACTACTCTTATCCCCTGTTTTATAAATTCATCAGCCATGGCCTTAGCGTTGATAAGTATCTGTTTTTGGTACTTTTTAAAACCGGGCTGACTGGCTTCCAAGAAACAAATTGCTTTGGCGGCAACAACATGGTCCAAAGGGCCGCCCTGCATGCCCGGAAAAACCGCTCTGTCTATTTTCTGGGCCAGATTGTATTTTCCCTGCCGGTCGAATCTGTCTTTAATTTTAGATAAAATCAAACCGCCTCTCGGCCCTCGCAGAGTTTTATGAGTAGTGGTAGTGACGACGTCGCACCAGGGAAAAGGATGGGGATGAACCCCGGCTACCACCAAACCGGC
>DATKWJ010000016.1:0-16537 GCA_035529635.1 Patescibacteria group bacterium | reverse complement strand
TTTCAAGACATGAAAAAAAACTTGAAAATCAACAGTGTTACCAAATACGCCAGAGCCACCGAACATATCAAAGAAATCATCAGCCAGATTAAGAGATTGGTGAGAAAAGGCTTTGCCTATCGGATTGAAGACGGCATTTATTACGATATTTCTAAATTCAAAGACTACGGCAAGCTTTCCCGGCGAACGGTCTCAGAGGCGGAAGACGGGGTTTCCAGAATAGACGAAAGCAAGGGAAAAAGAAACAAGGGAGATTTCTGCTTGTGGAAATTCAATAAAGCCGACGAACCCAGCTGGTTCAGTTTCTGGGGCGACGGCCGACCGGGCTGGCATATCGAAGATACGGCCATCGCGGAAAAGTATTTCGGGTTCCAATACGACATTCACGGCGGAGCCAGGGATCTGATGTTTCCCCACCACGAGGCCGAAATCGCCCAGATGGAAGCTATTTCAGGCAAAAAACCCTTTGTCAAATATTGGCTTCATTCCGGCTTTTTAACGGTCAAAGGCCAGAAAATGGCCAAATCTTTGGGCAACTTCATCACCATCAGGGATTTTCTGAAAGAAAATAGCGGCCGGGTTCTGAGATTGCTGGTCATAAAAAACCATTACCGCTCCCCTCTTGATTACAATGAAAAAATGCTCGGCCAAGCCAAAAAAGAATTGGCAAGGATAGACGAGTTCGTTGCTAAAATAAAAAATCAGGCTTTCCAAAAAACGAAAAGCGCTCTGCAAATTTCCGGCTATGAAAAAACTTTTGAAAAAGCCATGGCAGACGATTTCAATACGCCGCAAGCCATGGCTCTGATATTTGAATTGATAAACAAAGGAAATTCCCTGATCAATCAAAACAAGCTCGGCTTTAACGACGCCAGGAACATCTCGAGCTTCTTAAAAAAAGCTGACCAGGTTTTCAATTTTATTCTTTCACAGGAACCGAAAGAAAAAATCCCGGCCAGCCTGCTTATTTTGGCCGAGCAACGGGAAAAATACAGAAAAGAAAAAAACTGGCCGAAGGCCGACGAGTTGAGGAAAAAAATCGAAACAGCCGGCTACCTTGTCGAAGATACTGAAAAAGGTCCGCAGATCAAAAAGATTTAGCCTTTTTCGCCTCTTTTTCCTTGCGGCATAATTCGTAAAAAGCCAGAACCTGGTCGGCGATGCTGGACCAGGAGTATTTTTGAACCTCTTTGATCCCCCATTTTCCCATTTCTTTTCTCAATTTTTCGCTTTTGATCAATATTTCCAATTTTTTGGCCAGGCCCTTATAATCTTTCGGTCTGGCCAGAAATCTCCCTCCTTTTCCCTTGAACAGCAATTCTTTGTAGCCCTTGTTGCTAAAAGCACAGACCGCTGTACCGCAAGCCATGGCTTCGATCAAGACAATGCCGAAACTTTCTCCGAAAATGGCCGGACTGCAGTAAATGTCGGCTGTTTTGTAATAAGACGGCACTTCTTTCGGATTAATGGTTTGTTCAAAGACCACGTTTTCCAGCTTGTTTCTTTTTGCCCATTCCTGGCAATAAATCCGCAAAGGTCCGTCTCCGGCCACGATCAGCCGCAGATTATCGAATTTTTTGTTTAAGATTTTCAAGGCCTTAAGCAGATAAATCAAGCCCTTTCTTTTTTCAATCCTGCCCAAGAACAGGATATTTATTTTGTCGTCTCGGTATTTTTTCAACTTGGGAACCTGCGGGTTGAATTCGTTCAGATCAATGCCGTTGGCGATAACGGTTTTGGGCCCGCGGTAATATTTGAAATTTTTCAGAATAAGAGAGGCCACGCCGATAACGCCGTCTATTTTCCACTGGCAAAGCTTGTTGAAAATATAAAGGAAGCCGGGGAAAGATTTCAACAAGGCGCTTTTTTCCAGATTGGCGTGAAAAGTCAGAATATTCAGGGCTTTAGACCATTCCAGAATCTGCATGGTTGAAGGCAGGCCGCAATTATGGAAATGCAGCACGTCGAACTTTTCCTTTTCCAGAATTTTTTTGATTTTGAAAGGATTGAAATTGACGCAAAAATCGCCCTGGGTGCCGGCCATGGATACCGGGAAAGACGTGCCCAGCAAAATAACCTCTTTGCCGTATTTCTCGGTCTGGCTGCGCTGGGGAACGATGATTTTGGATTCGATCCCCCTTTTCCTGAATTCCTGATGCAACCCCAAAATATGGCGTTTTACGCCGCCCGGATTCAGGAAAGAATGGAATGAAATGAAACCTACTTTCAGCATAATGAATAAGTTCTTTTCTTTACTTTTTATATAATTTTATGCTAAATTGGAAGATATGGCAACCGAACTTCCGGACAAATTACCCCCTCAAAACGTGGATACCGAAAAATCCCTACTCGGCTGTTTAATGATCGATAAAAACGCCATTATCAAGGTGGCTGACATTATCTGGCCGGAAGATTTCTATAAACAAACCCATCAGGAAATTTACCGAATCTGCCAGGGACTTTTTGAAAAAGGCGAGCCGATCGATATTTTAAGCGTGGCTAACCGGCTCAGAGAAACCGGAAAGTTCGAGGAAATCGGCGGCAACGGCTATTTGACTGACTTGATCAATTCCGTAGCCACGGCCGCCAATATCCTGCATTATGCCAAGATTATCCAAAACAAGCGGATCTTGAGAAACCTAATTGAAACCGGTTCCGAAGTGGCTATGCTCGGCTACAACGAGACCGAAGATCCGGAAGTTCTGCTGGACCAGGCTGAAAAAAAAGTTTTCAGCATTGCCCAGCAGGGGCTTTCCCAGAATTTCACCCCCATTAAAGCGAATCTGGGAGAAGCTTTTGAAAGAATTGAGAAACTGTCAAAACATGAAGGGGGTCTGAGAGGCCTGGCAACCGGTTTCCTTGACCTGGACAACATACTGGCCGGACTGCAGAAATCCGATTTGGTAGTTTTGGCTTCCCGGCCCTCAATGGGCAAAAGCTCTTTGGCCATGAATATCGCCAGCTATGTGGCGATTAATGAAAAAATACCGGTCGGCATCTTCAGTCTGGAAATGTCAAAAGACCAATTGATCGACCGGTTGATCGCCGACCAGGCCGGCATCGACTTGTGGCGGTTGAGAACCGGCAAGCTTTCCAGCGAAGGAGATGAAAACGATTTCAGCAGAATCCAGCACGCTCTGGGAGTTCTGGCTGAAACCCCCATTTACATCGATGACACGGCTGTCTGCAACATTCTGCAGATGAGAGCCATGTCCAGAAGGCTGCAAGCCCAAAAAGGATTGGGGCTTATCGTCGTCGACTACCTGCAGCTGATGGAGCCGAGAAACACCCAAAGCAGTCTGGTTCAGCAGATGACGGAAATCTCCCGCTCCCTGAAATCATTGGCCAGGGAATTGAACGTGCCGGTTTTGGCCCTTTCCCAGCTTTCCAGGGCGGTTGAACAAAGAACCCCTCAAATTCCCCGCCTTTCCGACTTGAGGGAAACCGGAGCCATTGAACAGGATGCGGACGTGGTTCTTTTTATCTACCGCGAAGACAGGTACCGGAGCGACACCACCAAAAAAAACATCGCCGACATCATCGTGGCCAAGCACCGAAACGGCCCGGTGGGCAAAGTGGAGCTCTATTTCGACGAATCCAGGGTTGCTTTCAGAAACCTGGAAAAGGGCTACATGGAAGAATAAGCTATGTATTCCCCGACCATTCAAAAATTAATCAATCTGTTTTCCAAATTCCCGACCATCGGGCCCAGAACAGCCGCCAGATTTGTTTTTTATCTATTAAGACAGCCGGCGGAGGAGACTCAAGAACTGCTGGCCGCCATAGCCAATCTCAAGGAAAAAATAAGATTGTGCGATTCCTGCTTCAAATCATTCGAACCACCTGCCGAAGCTTCCGAAGGCAAAGAAAGTGAGCTTTCTTCTTCTCCCTCCGCTAAAGCTCGGGAAAGCAAGCTTTGCGAAATCTGCCGTAATCCCCGCCGCGACAAAACGACCATCTGCCTGGTGGAAAAAGAAACGGATTTGATACCTATTGAAAAAACCAAAAAATATCAAGGTCTGTATTTCGTCCTGGGTGGCCGGGTTTCCGCTTTGAAGAAGACCGACTTTAAAAAATTAAGGACGGATAAGCTTTTGGAAAGAATCAAGAACTCCGAAATCAGCGAAATCATCATAGCTTTGAATCCGACCACCGAAGGAGAAGCCACTGTTCTTTACCTGGAAAGAAAATTAAAACCTTTGAATATAAAAATAACGCGGCTTGGCCGGGGCCTGCCAGTGGGCGGCGAACTGGAATATGCCGACGAGGAAACGCTGTCTTCGGCCTTGGAAGGCAGAAAATGAAATTGCGATAGATTGACAAAATCATTTAAAAATGTCAATATAAATATTAGTTTAAAAACCGTTCTTTAATAAATAAAGGAGAAAGACATGGCTGGAATTGAAAGAGTGGGATTCCGCAATCCCTGGCTTTATCCTTTGGCAGCAGAAGCAGCCAAAGCTGAAATTTCGAAAATGACCGGCCAGGCCAATGAAAGAGCCGGCCAACTCAGGAAAATGGCGGCTGATAAAAAAACCGTCCCGGATTCAAAAAGGGTCAAACCGATCGCAGAAATTTCTGCCTGCAACAGGACGAAAAAAACCGGCCAAGACGGCAAAAAGAGCATAGATATTGTTATATAAAAAGAGCATGACGGCTGTCATGCTCTTTTTTCGTAAAACCGATTAAATTTGCTATTTCAAAATTTCTTTAATCTCTACTTCCGTAAAGCGCTGGCGATGGCCTTTTTTGACTTTAGTGCGTTTTTTGGCGCTGTATTTGAAGGCGATTACCTTTTTCCCTTTGCCTTGAGATATGATTTTTCCCGTGACTTTGGCGCCTTTGACCAAAGGCGTGCCGATCTCCAATTTTTTGTTTTTTTCCACCAGCAAAACTTCGTCGAAGACGATTTCCGAATTTTCTTTGTCATCGGCTGTTTGGCTGATTTTTTCAATCTTTATTTTTTGGCCGGGAATAACCAGATATTGTTTGCCCCCGGTTTTGATTACGGCGAACATGATTATTTTAATTTCTTTACTTCTTTAATCTCTAATAATTTTTCGACTTTGTCTGAAAATAAATTAAGCCTTTTTTCCGAATTATCGAAGGAAGATACGGCATTCCTCAAATGCCCTCCCAATCTTTTGAAATCCATCATCAGCTTGGTCGCATCCTGATTGATTTTGGACAGTCTTTTCAGAATTTCCTGGGTTTGCCGCGATATCTGGGTGTCCTTGAACCAATGTTCAATGGTTCTTAAAGTCAAATATATCGTATTAGGAGAAGTAAGAACCACTTTCTTCGACCAGGCATAGGAAGCAAGGTCGAACTCTCCTCTTATATTATTGATTATTTCGTAATAGACGGCTTCAGCCGGCACGTACATCAGGGCGAAATCAACCGTGCCTTCCCCGGGAATTATGTATTTCCGGGAAATGTCTTCCACCATTATCTTGATATCATCGACGAATTTCTTCCGGCAGGCCTCTTTTTCTTCCTGGCTGGCAGCTTCCACTATCCGGCTGAAGCTTTCCGACGGAAACTTGGAATCTATGGGCAATAATTTCCCGTCGGGGAGTTTTAAAACAACATCCACCTTTTCTCCGGATACGAACATATATTGCGATTTATACAGCTCCGAAGAAAAATGCTGGGATAAAATGTGCTCCAAAGAAGCTTCTCCCCATTCTCCCCTTAATTTCGGAGCTTTGAATATTTCTTGGAAAGAAGAAACGTCTTTGACTCTCTCCTGAACCTGCTTCAAATCTTCCCTTATTTGGGTGGCTTCCCTGGTGAAAGAAGTTATCTGTTCGTTCATGGTCCTGGAAACGCCGTCTTGCCTGTTCCCCATTTCTTTCAATTGCCCCAAAATCAAATCCGTCAGCCGCCTTTCCAGATCCCTAATTGAATCAGATTGGGCTTTGTCAACGCTTGTTTTCTTAAACAAGAAAAAAAACAAAACTCCGGCAATTGCCAGAAAACCTATTAAAATTAAAAAAAATTCAGCCATGAAGCAATAATAATACTATATCATTATTTTATAAAAATGCCAATATCGGCTTTTATTCGAGAACCAGCCGGTATTTTGGCGCTGTTTCGGCATAATACCGTTGGATTTGAGTTGAAGTTAAAGCTTCGTTGTAGATGCGGACTTCATCCAACAAACCCATATATCTGCCCGCATAACCGCTGCCCGTTAAAAGATTTAAACTACTTGGGGTTGTATTACAATATGAACCACAGGTTCTTGTTTGCACAATTTCTCCATTATAATAAGCAATCACTGTGTTATCAGCCGGATTTTTAGTCCAAGCAAGGTGAATCCATTTATTATTTTTTAAGGTTCCTACAGGCCAATTTGAACTCATATAAGGAGAAGAATTTCCTCCGGCAGTACCGAAATAAAGATTTATACTGGAACTTGGCTCCATAGTCATACAAAATTCTCCTCCATAGGACTTGCAAATTGGATTTTGTCTTCCTAAAGCATAATTCTCTGGATAAGCCCAAAACATAAGTGTAACAGCGCCAGTAACTGGAAAATAAGTCGGGTTTCCCATATTCACATAATCATCCGCCCCGTCAAACTGCAAAGAACAGCCCTGGCCCGAAGGAGTATAATTCGGGTCGGTACCGGCGCATCGCCAGATAGGCCCGTTGGTCAGAGTGCCGTTATTTCCGTAACCGGAAGCGTCAAAAGCCACAGTTCCCGACCCTTCGTCAAAACTCCAGACCCCCACCGCATAAGCTCCCAGAGCATGGTGAATGGATTGGCTGAACTGCAAGCCCCTGGCTATATTGGCTTTGCTTCGGGTACCGGTCAGGTTAACGATAACAATGCTGGCCAACAAACCGATAACAGCGATAACCACCAGCAGCTCTATTAAGGTGAAGGATCTGCAGTTCATTTAGTTAAAATCTCAACCAAAATAAAGATGATATAAATTCCCATAAGGACAAAAGCTTCTTTTTTGGTCAAATGGCGGTCGGTTTTAATGAAAAAGAAAAAGAACAAAGTCGAGATTATCAGGAAAATTCTGGCAATGACGAAAGGCGAAAAATCAACAATCTTAATGGGACAAATCAGGGTGATTATTCCCAAAACCAAAGTGGCGGGAACGATTACCGCACCCATCAAATTCCCCAGAATCATCCAGTCTTCCTCTTTCCTGGCAGAAATTACGGCAAAATAAATTTCCGGCAAAGCGCTTCCCAGTCCGGTAATTAAAACTCCGACCATAACCAAAGGAAAATTAAATGTCCGGGCAAAAAATTGGGCTGAAGCGACAATGCCTTGAGCTGCGATTATCAGAAAAAATATGCCGAAAAACACCTTGATTATATCCCGAAAGAAATTTTTGAAATCTTTGCCGATTAAGATTTCCCGTTCATCGTAAATTTTGCTGAATCTTTCTTTTTTGGAAAAAAGCCAAAAAAGATAAAAAAGGAAAAAAAGAATAAGAATGCCGCCGTCCGGCCTGGACAATTCTCCGTCCCAAATCAAAATCAAAGGCAGAATGGCCGCCGCCAGGGTAAAAACCGAGGTTGTCTGAATGGCCCGGCTTTCAGCCGGAATTCCTTTTTTGGCGAATAAAGCGGCCAGACCCACGGCCAAAGTAAGGGCGACCAGATTGTTTCCGGCAATATCGCCGAAAGAAAGTTCGGGAATTCCCTTAAGAGCCGAAGTTATGCCGACGAAAAAGTTGGGCAGAGAAGCGGCAAAAGCCATGACGAAAAAAGCGACGACGAATTCTTTCCAGCCCAAAAATCTGGCCGTTCTCATCAGTCCGCCGACCACCCAGTCGCCGGAAAAATAAAGCAAAACGCAACAAGCCAGAAAAATGAAAATATGCAAAATCATGATTTTGAAAACTATTTAATGAAATATATTATTTGATAAACGATGCCGGCCAGGAGTATCAAAAACAAGGGGTAAACCAAAATCTGCTTCGGTTTTATTTTCCGGTACATCAATAAAATTAAGATGCCGTCGAGCCCCAGCATTATCGTCCCCACGAACCCGATGACCGCGATAAAGCTTTTAATGCCGGCCAAATAGAGAATCAAGGGAATAAGACAGGTAACCAGCCAGGCCAGATTTTCCGTAATTTTCAAATCATACCAAAGAACTTTCTTCAGCGTCAGCCCTAAAGTGATATAAGAAGTAAAGGTTGTCAAAAGTCCGAATAAAAGGGCCAAAAAGACAATGCCGTCGCCTAAGACGATTTTTAATCCCGTTAAAGCCGATTCAGTGGTTTGCGGCCCGCTGATGCCCAAAATCAGATAAGTGAAAAAAAGATAAACGATCATCGGAATTAAAATAGCCACCGGTATGATTTTTAAGAGCAGATTCTTCTTTTCCCCCAGGGTTTCCTCCGCTTCCGGAATCAAGGCCGCTCCCCAGATGGAAAAAAGAACAATGCCGTAAGGCAAAAATAAATTCTCCGCTCCCGATTGCCAATTTCCGATGAACAGATTTTCGATATTGATGAAATTCATTCCTTTGAAAAATATAATCAGCAAAATGGCGATGAAAGCAATCAATCCCCAAAATTCAACTTTGGCAATGGCTTTTATGCCGGAAAAGATCAAGAAAGCTCCGATAACGAAATATAAAAGAGTATAGGATAAAGAACTTCCGCCGAAAATCGGCGAGAGCAATTCCGTCAAAAATTCTCCGCCAACGATTAAATATGCCAAAAGCGCTCCGAAAATCCCTAAAACGGTTGTAATATAAGCTGTGATTTTTCCCCAATTTCCCAGATAAATTTTGGCGAAACCGGGCAATCTTTTGAAATCAGGGGTTTTCAAAGCCAGTTCTCCGAAAAACAGATGAATTAAAATAACCAGGGCGCCTAAAATCAAGAAATAGCCGGCCAGCGTCCAAAAGCCGACCTTAAAGGCGACATAAGGCAGGGCGAAAAGTCCGACGCCGATAATGGTGCCCGAAAGAGTGGCTATGGCGTAAATTGTCTTCATATTTTTAAAAGTAAAGAATCAGGATGTCTGGTGCTTGGAAATGAAATACCATTTGGCGGCCTCGATCAAAATAATATTGGCCAATCCCAAACTGAAAACAATAATCCAATCACCGAAACTAAGAGAAACGGTTTTTAACAGGGTCTGGAGCAAAGGAACATAAATTCCGAGAACAAGCATGGCAAAACCGATAAAGACCGCTCCCACCAAAAACTTATTTGAGAAAGGATTGATGTGCCAGATATTCTTCCTTAAACTCTTGCAGGAAAAAACATAGAACAGAGAGTTAATGGCCAGTCCGGCGAAAATCATGGTTCTGACGTAAGAAATGTCGTAATCTTTGTTCAACAGCCAGAAAAACAATCCCAAAAGCAGAAGGTCGGTCAGGATGCCGATAACAAAAATTATCGTTTTCATCTCCTTGGTCAACAAAGGAGTTTTTTTATTATGCGGCTTCAGCTTGAGCAGGTCTTTTTCTTTCGGTTCGAAAGCCAAGGCGAAATCCGGCAAGCCGTCTTCGATCAAATTCACCCATAAAATCTGAACGGCCGTAACCGGCAAAGGAAAACCCCCGGCAATACTGACTCCGATCAGTATTATTTCGGTAAAACTGTCTGAAAGCAGATAAGTGATGACTTTCCTGATATTGTCCAGAATAAGTCTGCCCTCTTCCACTGCCGCCACGATTATGTCGAAGCCGTCGTTCAAAAGAATCAAATCGGAAGTTTCCTTGGCCACTTCGGTCCCTGAACCCAAAGCTACTCCGATATCAGCTTTTTTCAAAGCCGGTGCGTCATTGATGCCGTCGCCTGTCATAGCCACGACTTCTCCCCTGGCCTGCCAGGCCTCGATTATCCTCATTTTATGCTTCGGTTCAACCCTGGCATAAATATCGATCTTAGGAAGAATCTCGGCAAATTCTTTTTCCCCCAGTTTGTCCAAATCCTTGCCTTCTAAAATATTTTCCGCCTTTATCTTGAAACCAAGTTCTTCAGCCACGGCTTTGGCCGTTAACTTATGGTCTCCGGTAACGATAATCGGCCTCATGCCGGCCTGGCGGCAGAGTCTTATGGCTGATTTGGCTTCCTCTCTGACAGGGTCTTTCAGGGTAATCAGGCCGTAGAAAACCAGATTGTCATTCTCCACCAGTTTTTTAACGGGAGGCAAGGAATTTTGTGTTGCTTTTATTTCCCTGTAGGCCACAGCGATTATTCTCAGGCCTTTTTGCGCCGATTTTTCCAGCTGCATTTCCAGTTTTTCCTTTTCTTCTGTCGCCAAGTTGGAAATTTCCATTAATTTTTCCGGCGCGCCGATAACGGACAAACGGAATTCGCTTTCGGAAATTTGATGTATGACGGCGGAATACTTATGAATCGGGTCAAAGGGCATCTCGTCAATCCTTTTTTCTTTTTTCTCCAGTTCATTCCTGAAGATGCCGGCTTCCACCCCGGCAAAAACCAAGGCTTTATCCGTGGGCCGGCCCCTGATGATCATTTTTTCCATTTCTTCTTCCGGATTTTCGATGAAAGCGTCCGAGCATAAAACAGCTATTTTAAGGGCAAGTTCTTTCGAAGGGGCGATAACATCAGCCACTTTCATTTTACCCTCGGTCAGGGTGGCGGTTTTATCCGTGGCAATGATGGAAGTTGAACCCAGGGTTTCGGCTGAAGCCAGTTTTCTGACCAGCCCTTTTCTTTTCAAAATTCTCTGCATGCCCAAAGCCAGAATGACCGTCATGGCTACGGGCAGGCCTTCCGGTATGGCGGCTACGGCTATAGCCACCGAAGTGGTCAGCATTTCCAAAAAACTCTTGCCGGTAGCCATTCCTTCGATAAAAATAAAAACAGCGATCAAAGCTATCAAGCTGCCGATAATTTTGCTGAATTTCGCCAGCTTTTTCTGCAAAGGAGTTTTTTCTTCTTTCGTCTCCTTGAGCATTTCCGCCACTTTGCCGATTTCCGTCTGAGAGGAGATTTCCGTCACCATTGCTCTACCTTTGCCGTCTTCCACGATCGTACCCATGTAAACCATGTTATTCCTGTCAGCCAAAGGCGTGTCTTTGGCCAGCGGATTGGCGTCTTTCTTGGCCGACAGCCACTCTCCGGTCAAAGCCATCTCATTGATGGTCAGATTATGGCTTTCAATCACCCTCCCGTCAGCCGGCACTTTCTCTCCCACTCTCAAAACAAAAACATCGCCGGGAACCATCTCGGTCGAGTTAATGAGTTTTTCCCTGCCTTCTCTTATGACCTGAGCGGTCTGCTTTACGATTTTTTTCAGTTCCTGAAGGGTTTTCGACGCCTTGCTCTCTTGGAAGTAACCGACAATGGTATTCAAAATCACTGCTCCGAAAATGACAATACTGTCGGTAAAATCTTTTAACGTCAAGGTGATGATTCCGGCAATAATCAAAATGTAAATTAAAGGGCTTTTAAATTGGTCAAACAATATCTTAAGCCCGGAAAGAGGTTTTTCTCCGGCAATTTCATTCTTTCCGAACTTCAGTTGCCGGGATTCGACATCTTTTTCTTTTAATCCTTTTTCAGCATCGGTCCCTGATATTTTAATCGTTTCCTCCCAAGATAAATTATGCCAAAAGATTTCCGCCATATTTACATATTATAAATAAAAAAACCCGAAATAACAACTTTCGGGAGATTAAAGATGAGCTCCAGTGTGGCCCCAAGGGGAATCGAACCCCTGTTACATGGATGAGAACCATGCGTCCTAGGCCGCTAGACGATGGGGCCCCTGTGATATTTAATATATCATAAAAGAAAAATAAAAAAAGCCGCCTCTCTAATGGAAACTGAGGCGGCCTATCAACGAATATCACATTCCTACACTGCCACCGGGCCGTGAACTTTTCTGTTCAAATCCACGGAAAAAGTGTTTCTCCATTTGCAATGAGGACAGATTACCATCCGAGCCGTTCCGTCGTTCTTCCCGACCAGTACGGGAAATTTTCTGCCGCAGCGCCTGTTGCTGCAGGTAATTTTCGTTTCACCGTTACCGTTGCCGTTGCCGTTCCCGCCGTTTTTTTGGGACATCTCTTTCCTCCCTGCCGTTGAAATTTTAAAAGGACTTTTAATTGATTTTTGAGACCAATTGTATGCCGAATACTGAAAAGGAATCTCTAAAAAGAAAAGAGCTGATCTTGAGGATCAGCCGAATTTTCAAATGGTTTTAATTTAAAATTCAACTGATCCTCTGAACAGCTTTTTTGGTAATAAAGATATAAAACTTAAATTTCAAATTTCCAGGATAATCCATATTACAGGGTAATAATAGCATGTTCCTTAAAGGAAGTCAAGACCTCGGGCCGCTTTATCCGAGGGATTGGGAAATTTCCACCAAATTCAAACCGAGAATCGTAGCCACGCTGACAGCGGTCAAAATAGCATAAATCTGTTCTTCATTATCATAAACGCCGGCCAGCCAAAACGGCACGATTTTTCCCTGGTAATTAATCTTGAAATTCGTATTTCCGTTTATTTTTATGTCCGAAACAAAAATATCGTATTTTTCCCTAACGCCCTCTTTAAAGCCGAATCTCAGAGTCTTAAAATCATCGAAATCAGCCAGATTCGCCTTTATTTTGCTTTCGTCGCAATTCAAAACGAAATAAGTATTGGCCGGCAGCTTTTTGGATGGAAAGACGCCGGCAGAATCGTTTATCGCCAAAATGGGCAGTTTGGAATGTTTTAGGAAAAAAACAAGTTTACCGATTTTTCCGCTTTCCGTTTCAAAAATAAAAACATCCCGGCCGATTTTAAAGGATTCGTTTAAAACCCGGCCAATCGCCTTTCTAAGCGCTTTTTTCTCACCGCCGATAAGAACAATGACTATCGGCTTTTTAAGAAGAAATTTGATTTTCAAAAAAATATTCAACATGGAAATTATTCGTGGTCAGGCGGTATTTGGTAATAATCGATCAGGTATTTCGCCAAATCCCGGAAAACGGGAATCGCCGAATATTCCGCGGTTCTGGTTTTCGGGTTGTTTAGTTTCACCAAAATCACGAATCTGGGGTTGAAAGCCGGAGCAAAGCCTATAAAACTCTGCCAAGTTTTGTCGGAATATCCTTTTTTATTAATTTCCAAAGCGGCGAAAGATATTTGGGCCGTGCCGGTTTTTCCGGCAACGTAATAGCCGGGAATTCCGGCGGATTTGGCAAAACCGTTTTCAACCACGCTTACCAGCATGCTTGTCAATTGGGCGGACGTTTTCGGAGAAATTACCGGATTTTCTTCGGCTGTTTGCCCGCTGCCGACCGCTTTCTTAACAAGATGAGGTTTGACCAGTTTGCCGCCGTTGGCAATGGCGGCAAAAGCCCTGACCAGCTGAATGGGCGTTATTTCTATGCCCTGGCCGAAGCTGGCCGTGGCAAAGTTTATTTCATAACCCTTTTTAAACTCTCTGTTCTCGGAATAAATTTCCGGCAGGTCGATACCGGTCATTCTGAAAAAGCCGAACTCTTCCAGATAGCGCAAAAAGGAGCTGTGGCCGAGCTTTTCTTCGGCAAAAACAGCGCCGGTATTGATTGATTTTTCCAAAACATTGGTCATGGTCTGCTCGCCGTGAGTTCTATTATCGTAATTGGAAATGGGCCAGCCGCCGATTTTGATTGTTCCTTTATCTGTATAAACAGTCTGAGGAGTGATTTTTCCTTCGTTTAAAGAGGCAGCCATGGTAATCGGCTTGAAAACCGAACCCGGCTCAAAAATTTTCTGGGTGGCGCCGTTCTTGAAAACTTCGAAGTCGGAAACCGTTGAATACTGGTTGGGATTGAAATTGGGAAAATTGGCCAGAGCCAGGATCTCTCCGGAGTTGGGATCCATGACTATGATTTCTCCGCCTTCGATATCCAAATTCTCTTTGGCCTGTTCCAAAAGCTTTTCAGCTTTGAACTGAACGGCGTAATCAACGGTCAAAAAGATATCCTGGCCTTTTTGATCCTTTCTACCCTTCAGGATTTCATCATAATAGCTTTCTATGCCGTATTGCCCCTGCCAATCCGCATCGACAAAACCAACCAATTGGGAAGCAAAGGCTTCCTGGGGATAATATCTGTTCGACTCTTTCTTCAAGTAAATCCCTTTCAAATTCAATTCTTCTATTTTTTGGCTTTCTTCGTCAGTCAGCTTTTTCTTGATGACTTCGTACAAGCTGTCTTTTTCCAATTTCGCCAGAATAAAATCCTTGGGCAAAGAAAGGATTTCAGCCAGTTTTTCTGCGGTTGTCTCTTTTTCCTCGATCTCCACGGGCATGGAGAAAGCCAGGGACCAGCTTGCGTTCACGGCCAGAGGCTCTCCGTCTTTCAGAAAAATTTCCCCTCTTTCCACGGCTGCTTCTTTTTCAACGGCATACTGCCATCCTTGGACCAGAGCTTTATAATGGTCGCCTTTGACGACTTGGATATAAAAAAGCTGGCCGATAATGACCATACCTAAAAGAAACAGCAGAAATAAGATGAAATTTATTCTCCAACGGACCATATTTTGTATGTTATTTCGCCAAGGCCGTACTTTCCAAAACCTTGATATATTCCAGTTTGCCTATTTTTTCAAAACCCTGAACATAGTTTTCGATATTCCAGAGAGAATTGGCTTTGGCCAGGTTAATTTCCAAAATTTTATTTTCCCGGCTGAGTTCTTCTATTTTGTTTTCGTAACCGTAACCGGCGTAAGTTTCCGCGGTATAAGCGTTAAGCTGGTAGACGGAAACGACTGAAAAAGAAAAAATCGTTAAAACGATAAAAGCCCAAAAAAGCTTCAAAAGCGGCAATGATTTCGGCTTAAAAGGCATTATGGAAACTATTGAGATTGTTTGAGGCATGTTTTTTGCGCCATTCTCAGTTTAGCTGACCGAGAACGAGGATTAATTATAATTTCTTCTTTGGTAGGTTTAATTTGTGAATTTTATTCCTCATTAGTGAAAATTAATTTAGTCTTCATTGTTGGATTTTATAAATTTTCTTTTCGCCGGTCGGCAATTCATATTCTAATTCATTGTCAGAAAGCCATTTTGGATTAAAAAACCATAAAGGCTCACTGGTAGTTGCTAAAAGTATTTGTTCTTTTGTAAAGAGATTATAAAGATAAATTGAAGAAATTTTTCTTTGTTCTTGCCATTCTTTTTTGGCTTGTTCATAGTCTTCTTGAATGCCTATCCAGATGTATCCTGGATGCAAAGTTACATAACCCTTTTCAATATTTAATGCGCTTCCGCCTAAAACGCCTTCGGGGACAGGAAAGATTTCTGCCCTCCAATTTGTGGTATCTATTCTGAAAAAACCCAGTGTATAAGCCGCTATAAAAGTTCCTCCCCAGAAATAACGACTGTCTTTGGTCCATCCTATAAGGCTAATAGTGCCCTCGAGCGACGGATACCTGTCAGTTATATACTCTAATGGTAATGTGAAAACGTCTTCTTTATTTGCTGATATTAGATCTTTCAAAACTAAAGCGTAATCAGAATGGCCAGCATAGTTTTGTATAATAGCAAGGAAGTTTTCTTCAGGATCAACCCGAAAAGCATTTTCTTCAACTAATTTCTCACCGCTACCATCGTAACGATACCACCACACTTCCATTCTAAAATCTGGCAAGGGCTTACCCTTTTTATAATCAAAATTAAACTCACGGACTAAATAAATACCGCATTTATGAACTTCATGATAACGATTAGGATAGATATTCTCAATTTGAAATTCGAAAATTTGTTTATTAGTATTTTTTTCTTTGATAGATACGATAGCACTACTGGGAGCATTTTTCTTTTCGTCAATTTTGTAATCTACCCATTCGTTATCTGCCAAACAAGGGTCACTACTAATCTCTTCGTGCTTGCCTTTTAATTGATTAAAATAATTGTTTAAAAATCCCCAAATTTGCATCCATATCGATGTGAATTTTTGCAAAAATATTTCAATCTGTTGGTATAAATAACTTGGTACATTAAGAAAGGCCAAGAAGATGCTATTTTGTGATTTATGATTAGTAACTATTCTGACAGAATCTGTGCCTTTGATTAAGGCATTATCTTTTAATCGCGCAGACAAAATAGCTTTAGTATCAGTAGAAGTTAATTTAAGCGAGCGTGTGTCAAAATGTAATATCAAATCCAAATCACCATCATTATCTACGTCTTCAAGTTTGCCTCTTAAAGGATTAGCTCCAGCGAAAACAATACTATCTATTACAATATCTTTAGCGTCGAAGAAATTATCGGTTAGAACAGCGACCGGAATTACTCCTTTGGATTTTAGATTAATACTGTTCGGGTAACTGCCCGGTTTAATGTCAATGCTTACGAGCAGAACTCCTGGGCCCACACCGATGTTATGGGTGCCGGTAATTTGGTGCTCCAATTCGGTACCCGGATCTATCCGTTCAGCAATAACATTTGATTCGTATCGCTGACTTTCCGAATCATAATAAATACCTTGAACCGTATAGGTCTCAATTCCGTCGGTTAATTCTTTAAGTTCGGGCTGGGCATCTAACATTTCTTGGATGTCTTTACCGGAAACGACATAACGGACATTTACGCCTTC
>DATKWJ010000015.1:0-13033 GCA_035529635.1 Patescibacteria group bacterium | reverse complement strand
ACGGCCTGATTGACGAAGTCCGCATTTACAGAGAAGCATTGGCAGTCGGTCAAATCCAGCAGCTCTACGCCGCAGGAGCGGAAAAAAGAGGATTGGCAATAAAATAATCGGAAAGTTACCCAAAAATTAAATTATTATGTTAAGCATCATTATTCCGGCCCTCAACGAAGAGAAAAACCTTCCTTTATTGCTCAATTCAATCAAAAAGCAGGGTTTTGACGAAGAAATTGAAGTAATCTTGGCTGATGCCGGTTCCCAAGATAAAACAGTCGAAATCGCCAAAAAATTCGGCTGCAAAATCGTCAGGGGGGGCTTGCCGGCCAGGGGAAGAAATCAAGGAGCGAAAATCGCTCAAGGCGAATTATTCCTTTTTTTGGACGCTGATTTGAAATTACCGGACGATTTTTTGGAGAAATCTCTGAAAGAATTCAGAAGAAGGAAACTCGATATAGCTTCATATTATTTGGAGCCCCAAACGAACAAAAAAATAATCAAAGTCGGTTTCTCTTTGTTTTATAACCGGCCGATCGCCCTTTATCAAAAAATCTTAAGCCACGGTTCGGGAGGCATTCTCGTCCGAAAAGAAATTTTCAAAAAGGTGAAAGGAGGAGGGTTCGACGAGAGCATTATACTGGCCGAGGACCATTATTTCGTCAGGCAGGCTTCTAAAATCGGCAAATTCGGCATTATCAAGTCAACCAAGCTTTATATGTCTTTGAGAAGATTTGAAACGGACGGCTATATGAAAACTTGCCTGAAATATTTATTCTGCCAGCTGTATATGTTTTCGGGAAAGCCGGCAAAATCAAAGCTTTTTAAATACAAATTCGATCATTATTTGTCGGAAGCGGCCGGCGGGGCGGGAAAGAAGAAAAGACTTTTCAAGCTTCCGAAAAAAGTGAAAATGAAAATGGAATTAATCTCGTCTTCCTTGAAAAAAAAGAAAAATAAATTATAATATTTTTTGGCATGAATCTTTACCAATCATTCAAAAAATTTTTGAAGAATAAAATTTTCTGGCTGGTGGTGGCAGTCGTTTTTCTGTCTTCTTTCTTCGGTTTTTCAGCCGGTTTGGTTTCGGGCAGCATTTTTTATCTGCAGATAAGGAATTATCTTTCCGATTTTGACATCGAGCTTCCGGAAATCGAAAGAATTATTGAAAAGGAATATCTTCCCCAAACCAGCCAGGAAGAAGCCATTATCAAGGCCGTGGAGAATGTCGGACCAGCCGTGGTCAATATCGTCGTTACTAAAGACGTGCCGATCGTAGAACAGTATTTTTACAATCCTTTCGAAGAATTCGAACAGTTTTTCGGCGATCCGTTTCAGTTTCAAATTCCCCAGTATCGCGAGAATGGGACGGAAAAGCAGGAAGTCGGCGGCGGCACTGGCTTTATCGTTTCCCAGGACGGCTTGGTTTTGACCAACAAGCACGTTGTTCTTGATGAAGAAGCCGAATATACTGTTTTTACCAACGACGGCGAGAAGTATCCGGCCAAGGTTTTAGCCAGGGATCCGATTCAGGATATAGCTGTCATTAAAATCGAGCAGTCAGAAAAATTGAAATCTTTCCCGATTGTGCAACTCGGCGATTCAAATAAGCTTCAAGCCGGCCAGACCGTTATTGCTATTGGTAATGCTTTGGGAGAATTCAGAAATACGGTTTCGGTTGGCGTAGTTTCCGGGTTGGGCAGGACGATTACGGCTTCCGGCGGCAGCTTTGTTGAAACTCTTGAAGACGTCATCCAGACCGACGCGGCCATCAACAGCGGAAATTCCGGCGGGCCTCTTCTTAATTTAAAAGGGGAAGTTATTGGCATCAATACAGCTATGGTCCAGGATGCCCAGAACATCGGTTTTGCCGTTCCCATTAATCAAGCCAAAAGAGGGCTTGAACAGGTTAAAACTTTGGGGAAAATAGTTTATCCTTTTCTGGGCATCAGGTATGTTTTGATTACCCAAGAGATCAAAGAAGAGAATGATTTGCCGGTCAATCACGGAGCCTGGCTGGTGAAAGTATCAGAAGAAGAGCCGGCGGTTGAGCCGGATTCGGCGGCCCAAAAAGCCGGTCTGCAGGAAAATGACATAATTTTGGAATTAAACGGCGAAAAGATTACCTCTGAAAATTCTTTGGCCAAGATTATCGTAAAATACAATCCTCAAGACAAAGTCGATTTGAAGATTTTGAGAAACGGGCAGGAAAGAATCTTGTCGGTGGTTTTAGGCGAAAAAAGCGAATGAGCGAAGTTTATTTGATAAAAGATAATTTTGAGAATAATCTTAAAGAAATTTTTTCAAAGTTGTCCGAAGAATTCGATTCTGGCAAAATCGCCGTCAAAGTTCATTTCGGCGAGCAAGGCTGTACGACTTTTCTTGATCCGAATTTGGTCAAAATCCTGGCTAACCAAATTAAAGACCCTTATCTGATAGAATGCAACGTTCTTTACAAAGGCAAAAGGACTTACGAGAAAGACCATCTTCAACTGGCCAAAGAGCACGGTTTCAATTTTTGCCCCATAATAATAGCTGACGGAGAAAAAGGCGACGACTATTTTGAAATTGAAATTAACCAAGACCATTTCAAGAAAGTGAAAATCGGCCGGAAGTTGGAAGAATTCAAGAATTTGATCGTTTTCTCCCATTTTACCGGCCATGTCGCCACCGGCTTCGGCGGAGCTTTGAAAAATCTCGGCATGGGTCTGGCTTCGCGGGCCGGCAAGTTGGCCATCCATTGCAAAACTCAAATCATCATAGACAGAGACAAATGTACGGGCTGCGGTCTTTGTTTGGAGAATTGTCCGGCCAAAGCCATTTCTTTAATCGAAGGAAAAGCCCGCATTGATCCGGCAATATGCATCAGATGCGCCAAATGCATTGCTGTTTGTTCGCAAAAAGCTCCTTCGATCCCTTGGGCTTTGGTCCGGGGCAAAGATGTGCAGGAAAGGATAGTGGAGTATTGTTTTGGCATTAATAAGATCTGCCGGATAATTTATTTCACTTCTCTGAGGAACATAACCTTGGATTGCGATTGTTCTTCGGAAAGGCAAAGGCCGGTGGTGGAGGACATCGGGATACTTGCTTCCGCTGACCCTATCTCTATTGACCAGGCGGCTCTTGATCTGGTCAAAGAAAAAGCCGGCCAGGATGTTTTTAAAGAAGATAATAACATTGACCCATCATTCCAGTTGGACTACGGGGAAAGATTGGGTCTGGGAACGAGAAATTACCAGTTGATTAAACTCTGATCAGTTGATATCTTTCCGGATGAAGTGTAATAAATCGGCCTTTTCTCCGTCATAAATATATACATATGGAAAAGATGAATCTAACCGTTTATTTCCTTTTTTGGAGCGTCATTAAATCCCGACGCCAGGCTTGGTTAGATTCGTTGAACAATAAATAAAAGTTCGATATAATAATCCGTTTAACGAATCTGGCCGAGCAGCCGGATTTTTTTGTCCTTAAAAAACAAAAAAGGAGGGTAGGCGCATGGAATTGTCTGAAGTCGAGGTCAATCTGGAAAAAAGGCTGGAAGCCTATCAAAGGGAAGTAGTAGCCATAACAGCGAAACTGCGGAACGGCGTACCTGAAGGGAAAAGGGAAAAGCTCAAATTTCGGCTGAAAGATATTGAAAACCGGCTGATACCGGAACTGATCAGCGGAATGCAGCTCTTTTAAGGGTTCCTGAATTTCCGTTTGCGGAAGACAGTGATCAAAGGGGATACAAAAACGCCAAAAGCGTTTCCGTATCCCCTTTATTTTTTTAAAAAAATATGCTAAAAGATAATTATGAACGGTAACTTTACACATAAAGCTCAAGAAGCCATACTTCAGGCGCAGAATGCCGCCCAGGAAAGGGGACAGCAGCAGATAGATGCTTTGCATCTTTTACACGTCTTGCTTTCACAGGAAGGGAGCGTGGTTTTGAATTTGCTTCAAAGATTGGGAGTTGACATCGACGGTCTCAATAAAAAAGCCAAAATTGCTTTAGATAAGATTCCGGTTATTGCCGCGCCTCAGGTTTTCGGCCAGTTATATTTGACCCAGGATATGGCTAGGGTTTTGGAAAGAGCCAGGCAGGAAGCAGCCAAGATGGGTGATGAATACATTTCAGTTGAGCATTTATTTTTGGCTTTGCTTGATACCCAAACCAAAGCCAAGGAAATCCTGGATAAGGCCAATTTCTTGCGGCCGGGTGGCGGCGTTACTTCTTTAGAAATCGGCAAATTGGATTATGAAACCGTTTTAAAAACTCTGGCTCAAATCCGGGGCGGCCAGAGAATCACTGATCCGGAACCCGAATCGAAATACCAGGTCATTGAAAAATACGCCAGAAATCTGACCCAATTGGCCCGTCAGGGAAAACTGGATCCGGTCATCGGCCGGGAAAATGAAATCAGGCGGCTGATGCAGGTTTTATCCCGCCGAACTAAAAACAACCCGGTTTTAATCGGCGAAGCCGGAGTCGGCAAAACCGCTGTGGTTGAGGGTTTGGCCCAGAAAATCATTTTCGGCAAGATTCCCGAATCTTTGAAAGACAAAGAAATCATCGCTTTGGATTTGGGAGCTTTGGTGGCTGGCACGAAATATCGGGGCGAATTTGAGGACAGGGTCAAAGCTTTTCTGAAAGAATTCAACCGTTCCGGCGGCCGTTATCTTTTATTTATCGACGAATTGCATACTTTGGTCGGCGCCGGAGCAGCTGAAGGCGCCATTGATGCTTCCAATCTCTTGAAGCCGGCCTTGGCCAGGGGAGAACTGAGGGCCATCGGCGCCACCACTTTGAAAGAATACCAAAAATATATTGAAAAAGACCCGGCTTTGGAAAGAAGGTTCCAGCCGATTTACGTTCAGGAGCCGACTATTGAAGATACGGTGGCTATTTTAAGAGGGATCAAGGAAAAATACGAGCTTCATCACGGCGTAAAAATAAAGGACTCGGCCCTGGTGGCAGCCGCCGAGCTGTCTGCCAGATACATTACCGATAGGTTTCTGCCGGATAAAGCGGTTGATTTAATGGATGAAGCCATGAGTTCTTTGCGTTTGGAAATAGAGTCGGAACCGGCTAAGTTGGAGCAGCTGAAGAACGAAATTCAGAAACTGGAAGTGGAAAAACAGACTGTCAAGAAAAATGATAAGAAACAAAAAGTCATTGTCCGTCAGTTGGCTGATTTGAAAGAAAAAGCCAAAGAGATCGAAGCCAAATGGCAGTCGGAAAGGGAAGTCATCACCAAAATCAGGACGCTAAAAAAACAAATAGAAAGCGCCCGTTTTGAAACGGAAAGAGCGCAAAGCCAGGCTGATCTGCAGAAAGTGGCTGAATTGAAATACGGGAAAATTCCTGAACTCCTGAAAGAATTGAAGGCAATCGAAAGAAAATTGGTAAGTTTCCAGAGATCAAGGCCGATTCTTAAAGAAGAAGTTTCCGAAGAGGAATTGGCTGCTGTGGTTTCCCTCTGGACCGGTATTCCGGTTACCCGCCTCTTGGAAGAAGAAGTCAGAAAATTGGAAAAAATGGAAGATCTTCTGACTAAAAGAGTCATTGGCCAGAAAAAAGCCGTGGTGGCCATCGCCAATGCCATCAGAAGAGCCAGGGCCGGCATTTCGGAAGAAAACAGGCCTTTGGGTTCTTTCATATTTCTGGGGCCGACCGGCGTGGGCAAAACCGAAATAGCCAAAGCTTTGGCCGAGTTCCTTTTTAACGACGAAAACGCCTTGATTAGGCTGGATATGTCGGAATACATGGAGAAGCACACGGTTTCCAGGATGATCGGTTCACCGCCCGGCTATGTCGGTTACGAAGAAGGCGGACAATTGACCGACAAAATCAGGAGGAGGCCTTACAGCGTGATTCTGCTGGATGAAATCGAAAAAGCCCATCCTGATGTTTTTAATATCCTGTTGCAGATCCTGGAGGACGGCCGCTTGACCGATGCCAAAGGCAGGACAGCTTCTTTTAAAAATGCCATTCTGATCATGACTTCCAACGTTGGTTCCGACATTATCGCCAGAGAAGCGTCTCTTGGCTTTATCGGCGGTAACGAAGAGGCGGAAAGCAGGGAAAACTTAAAGGAAAAAGTCATGGCCTCTTTGAAAGAAAATTTCCGGCCGGAATTTCTCAATAGGATCGATGAAATTATCATTTTTAATTATCTCGGCAAACTGGAAATCAAGAAGATAGTCGATTTGCAATTGGCCGATGTGGCCGAACGGCTCAAACAGAAGAAAATTGAGATTAAAGTGACGGAAGAAGCCAAGGAATTTTTGGCTGACCGCGGTTTTGACCAGAATTTGGGAGCCAGGCCGCTAAAAAGAGTCATCCAGAAAATGGTTTTGGACCCCTTGGCCTTGATGATCGTTTCCGGGGAAGTCAAAGAAAAAGACAGGATAAACGTTGATTTGCAGAACGGCGAAATTATTTTTAAAAATCCCAAGAATTTGGCGAAAGATTCTGTGGTCAAAGAAAAGGTTTTGGTCTAAGATAAATGTCAAAAAACATTCTTAAAATTGTTGCTGTTTTCATTATCGGAACAGTCGGCGGAATCTTTGCCGACCAGATTTTCTGGCCTTATTTCATTGAAAAGCCGTTTTTTTACGAATATCGCCTGGAGAAAAATCCCGTCTACCTGACGGAAAGCAAGGAAATAATCATTCAGGAAAACACTGCTTTGGTTGAAGCGGTTGAAAAGGCGGAAAAAACCGTGGTGGCTGTCAGAACCAAGACCAAAGCCGGCCAGGTTTTGGAAGGTTCGGGTTTGGTCGTCACTTCCGACGGCTTAATGGTTACGTTGGCCGATCTGGTGCCCCAGGGTTCTGATTTCAGCTTTTTTATAGGCAATAGTCCGGTTCTTTTTCAGGTTTTGAAGCGGGATTTGGCTGAAAATCTGGCCTTGGTAAAAATTTCCGATGCTGTTTTAACCACCACCAGTTTTGCCAGATTGGATAAATTGAAGAAAGGGGAGAGAGTTTTTTTAATCGGCTCTGTTTTTGGCGAAGAAGATAAATCTTCTTCTTTATCCTTCGCTGCGGCTCGGATGGTCAATGAAGGAATCGTCAAATCTTTTGACGAAAACCTTATCCGAACCAGTATGCTGGAGGACGGTTCTATGGCCGGCAGTCCTCTTTTTAATATCGAGGGGGATGTTTTGGGCATAAATACCGTTGATTCCCAGGGAAATGTCTCGGCTATTCCTATCGCTAAAATTAAAAAATTTATCGGAATGTAAAAATATGCAATTTATACTGATTATTGCCGGCTGGACAATTCTTTTTTATGCAGTTTCTTTTATTCTTTAAATAAAAACAGCCAGCGCCCTCGGGCGCCGGCTGTTTTTATTTCCAGCAATATTTCCTATTTCCTCAAAATCTTCGGCATGGGTACGCCGAGTTTTGCCAGATTGTCTAAAATCGAGCCGATCAGGGCTAAAACTATCAAAAAGTAGGCTATTTCAGCCACTGCGGTTAGGCCCGGCAAAGCTTGCCCGACCATTACTAGAATGGCAAAACCGAAAACATATCCCAGGACCGGTTTCATCATAAAGCCGGCGAGTTTGCCAAGGATAAAATCTTTCTTTAAAAGAGCGGCTATAATCCCTAAAACCACATCAACAGTTATCAAAATAACAATCATTTGAATCTGAGGAGTGGCGAATATTTCTATGAGATCTGCCATAAGTTTTGTTTTATAGAGTGATATTTTTCGACCTTTTTATTTATACCTTAATTTAGAGTGTTATTCTATTATACTCTTAAAAAACATTGTCAACAACAATCTGTTGTGCTAAGCTCGGCTTAGCAAAAATTTGGCTAAGCTGAGTTTTCCACAACCTTAGTGGTTGTTTTTTTATTTTGGGCTTGTAAAATTAAAAAATATGGCAAATTTCAAAAGAAAATTAAATAAGAAAATTATTTTTATATTTATTTTGATCCTCGCTGTTGGAGGATTTTTTTGGTGGTGGCAGGGAAGGGAAATAAAAGGAAGCCCGGAAGATTATGTGATTAAAGAAACGACAGAAGGAATATTTGTAGAAAATAAAAAAGCAAGCTTACTTGTAAAAGCACCGGAGGGTTGGGAGGCAGAAAAGATAAAATTAAGAGAGGGTTGGGTTATGTTTTATTCTCCTGAGACAGAAATTAAGTGGAAACAAGAAGGTGTGGTTTTATTGCCCTTAGGAAAAGGATGTATTATTGATGTTGAAGTAATGTATAAAAAAATGGATCTTATCCAAATAGAATCAGATATTAGATATAGTCTTTCTTCGCTCGTTTTGGAATTTATAGAATTTGATAATATTAGTATAAACAATCGTGAGGCTTTAAAAACTATTTTTAATACTCAAAAAGTAGGTCCTGGGATTATTGCAAATATTCCATGGGATGATAAAGTCTTCATTTTTAATCTTATTTTTGGAGTTAACGAAAAAGAAAATTGTATTCAGGAATTTGATAGATTTTTAGAAACAATTTCAATAAAATAGTTTTTTTTCAAAGCGAACCTCGGCTAGAGAGAGGTATTTAGTTCTTTAACAACCGAGTTAAATACATAATTTTTATGTGTTTAACGAAGGTGAAGATGAAGACGAAGTTCTCATCGCCTTTAAAAAACAATTTAAATAGCAGCTGCTATTTTTTAATTTTTAAATGAAAAATTATCTTGGAAAAAGGCAATTTTTTTATATTTTGCCGTTAATTTTTTTAGCGGGATTTTTAGTTTTTCCGAACATTTCTCTGGCTAATAATTTCGACGATATTACTTTAAGAGAAATAGGAAAACATCTTGAGTTACCCGGAAATAAAGTTCAGGATTTGCTGCATTCTTTAATTAATATATTTCATTCCGAGTGGATAGATTTATTGGGCTCTGGTTACGTCACCGCCGAGAAAATGGCGGTACCGAGTATTATGAAAAAAGCTGTTCAAGTACAGGCGTTAAATCATCTTTTGACGGATGCACCCATAGAAACTACCTGGACAATAGTTAAAAATGCCACAAAAATAGCCAGAGTTATTTTAATACAAGATCCGTCAGGTGTTTTGAACGAACTGGAAAAAGAAAGCGTGAAAAAAGCAATTGGTTATGGAATGAGTGTTTTACTGGAAAATGAGATTAGAATGAGTCCGGGAGCCATAGAATTTGAATATAAATTAAGAGAAGGAGGAAAAGGAAAGGTCCTTATCCAATATCTTATGATTTATAAACCTTTTGATAATAAAAATGGGGAGATGATAATTAGATTTTATTCAACAGAATCATTAAAACCTCCAAAAAATGAAAGTAGTATTGGAAGTAAACTTGGAACTTACACCGAACTTGAACGCAACTTGCCACCTTTTATCGTTGATATTCGCGGCACTGTAGAAGATTATAAATGGATTGGGAACCCTTCAATTGATATTGATTTCCCACCGGAAGTGCCGGATTTAGGGATTAAACCCTTGAGTTGGTGGGAAAAATATTTATTAAAGCCGATTGAAAGCACTATAAAAGACGTAGAGATTGTTATTACGAAAGTTACCGGAACGTCGTTCGGTTTAACCGATATTTGGGGAGAAATAAAGTCCTTTATATCCCAAATTACCTCTTTTTCTCCGGCAGCGCTTATTGAAACTGGGAATAGGGAAACGAACGAGATTTGGCACTTGGGAACAGCTAATATTTTGGATATTTTATCGCCCAGAACGGAAGAACTTTTCTTAGAAGAGTCGATTAAAATGGAAAACACGGAGGACAGACTTCCGACCGAACTTCCAACCGAAACTAAATCGGAAATTTCATTGGAAGAACTTCAGGAAATGTTGGACGATATCGCTGAAAGTATAGATATACTTACCCAAAAATTCGCTGAATTGATTGAAGCTAAAGAACAAGAGACCGAAGAGGAGATTGAGGATGAGGAGATTTTAGACGAAGATTCAGATGAAAAATGGGATGATGTTTGTTTTGGAAACATTAATATCAATACCGCTTCCAAAGAAGAATTACAGAAAATCGCCGGCGTTGGTCCGGTATTAGCCCAAAGGATAATAAATAACAGGCCGTTTTATTCCATTTATGATTTGATAAAAGTAAGCGGAATCGGCGAAATAACTTTGCAAAAGATAATAAATCAGGGTTGCGCTTATGTTGAGAATGACAGAGGTCCTACAGCGGTGGTCGGTTCAAGTTCTTCTTCTCCATCTCCTCAAATTACTCTTAATTATTCGGCAGAAAACCCCGTAAATAAAGAGATTGAAACCGAACTCTCTGTTTTTAATCTAAAAAACGCCGTTTATGATATGAAAATTTCAATAGAAAAAGACGGGGTTCTTTCTGAAATTTATGATGAAAAACAAGACAAATGGCAATCTTCCCAGTATTATTTGAAAGAATTCTTTTCCGGGATTTCTTTTTCAGGAAATTTTAAATTAAAAATCAAAGACAGTGAAAATAGCTTCAAGGGAGAAGCGGATATTCTCGCCAAAGTTAGGGAAACCGGAAAAAGCAGTTATTTGGAATTCAGGGGGAAAATTAACATCACTGAACCGGAACAAGCCACTTCCACTCCGGTGGCCGGCTTAAAAGTGCTTATTAACGAAATTCAAATAGACGGCATTGAGGGCCCAGGCGGGGCTAAAGACGACTGGGTAGAACTTTATAATCCGAATAATCAAGATATTCCTTTATCTGGTTGGTCAATCCAAAGACATACTTATAATGGCGGAATTTTGGAAAAGAAAAATTTTGAGTCCGGTCACGTAATTCCGGCCCAAGGATACTTTTTAATAGTCAGAAATGAAGCCAATGATAATCTGAAAATAATAGCTGATATGACTTGTTCCGCTCTTCAATTGAGTTCAAGCAGTACCGTTTATTTAGTCAATAATAATGAAGCCATTAAAGACGGAGATGATTCGAATATAGTTGATAAAGTGGGTATCGGCGACAGTTCTTTTTTCCCAGAAGGAAACCCGGCGCCCAATCCGCCGGAGGCGAAAAGCATTGAAAGAAAAGAGCTTGGTTTGGATACCGACGATAATTTTCAGGATTTCGCCATAAATGAAAATCCCAGTCCGACTAATTCAAAAGGCGAAGCCGGGCCTACCTTCCTGACTAATTATCAAATTATTGAAGACACTACTTTTACTCTTCAAGGCAGCCCTTATATCGTACAAGGAATGTTGATTATCTCCGAAAGCGAAACTTTAACCGTTGAACCAGGAATAACCCTAAAATTCAAAGAAAATAGCGGTATAGAAGTAAACGGGACCTTAAAAGCCAGTGGCCAAGAGAATAAAAAGATTGTTTTTACTTCTTTTAATAAATCGAATTATTGGCGAGGAATTTATTTCAGCGCTTTGAGTTCAGATTCGGAATTAAATTGGACCGAAATCAGTTATGCTTGGGGTTCAGAATGGCAAGGATATCCGGCAATTTTAATAGAAGACACTTCTATTATTTTACAAAATTCAACCATAACAAATTATACTAATAGGGGGTTAAAATTGATTAATTCCAGTTCAATTATTGAAAAAGTGAATTTCTTGGGCGGTGGTGTTGATGTTTCGATTGATGGGATAACAATTGAAAGAGGTAGTCCAACCATTAAAAATTGTTCAATAAACAATAATAAACAAGGAATTTTTGTTGAAGTTTTAGATGAAGGAGATTTGCCTACAATTGAAGGGAATAATTTTAAAGGAAATGAACGCCCAGTTTATGCTTCCGTTTCAAATATTGTTTTCAGAGATAACCAGGGAGAAAATAATCAAATTAACGGAATTTTACTTTTTGGTTATATTTCTCAAAATCTTAATTGGCATAAAAATGGATTGCCGTATATTATTGGTAATCCTATTTCAGGAAGTGCTCTTACGGTTAATGTCGGAACTGTCTTAACCGTTGAACCGGGAGTAAGGGTAGAATTAGGCAATAGCAGCTCTTTAGAAGTCAACGGAACCGTTATTTCACAGGGAACTATTTCTGAACCAATTATTTTTACTGCTTATCCTGGCGGCATCATTTATGGGAATCAAGCGCCATGGAGGAGAATTTATTTTAGTGCTTCCAGCACTAATTCAAAATTAGAAAATACGATAGTCAGTCAAGGAGGTTATTATTCTGCTTACCATCAGGGGTCGATTTGGGTGAAAGAAAGCGTTGTTGAGTTTGAAAATTTAAGCTGTATTGATAATCCAAACGCTATCTGCCTTCATTTGGAAAATTCAAGCTCTACGGTTAAAAATTCTCGTTTTGAAGGTAATAAAATAGGTTTAAAAATTCAAGGAAGTGCGATTCCTATTTTGGAAAACAATCAGTTTACCAATAATACAGAATGCGATATTTACTGGCCGGGCGGGGGAGATAACTGCCAAAAAATCGCTACCAGCAGTCCAAGTTTGACTGTTGAGTGCGGTTGCTGTCCATATTAGGTTAAATCACCATTGACAGCCGTTTCTGGTATGTTAGTATAACTGTAATACAATTTATTACAAATATATGCGTGAAGTAATCAATATTTCCTTACCTAAGGAATTAAATAAAACAGTAGAAGAAATAATAAAGAAAGAAAAGTATGCCACTAAAAGTGAATTTTTTCGCGACCTTTTGCGTATGCGGATAGAAGGAAAAATTATCCGGGAATTGGTAGAAAGCCGAAAGGAACTCGTGGCTGGTAAAGGAAAAATTCTTAAATCCTTGAAAAATTTGCGTTAAGTGTTGTTCTTCGATTATTATGAGGATTTACTATTCAAGCAATTTTGCCACGGAATATAAGAAATTACCTTTAAAAATTAAAAAGATAGCCGAAAGAAAAGAACAGATTTTCCGGAAAAATCCTTTTGATCCTCGATTAAAAACACATAAATTGAAAGGAAACCTTAAAGGATTTCTATCTTTTTCCATAAACCAGAAGTACCGAATTATTTTCGAAGTAATTAACTCCGATACAATTTGGTTTTATTCTGTGGGTGACCACTCGATTTACAAACTGTGGGATTAATTTTATGAGAAAGTCGCCGGAAAGGCGATTTTTGATTTTAACTTCTTTTTTGACCT
>DATKWJ010000014.1:0-9352 GCA_035529635.1 Patescibacteria group bacterium | reverse complement strand
CCGATAATGGCGATGACCACCAATAACTCAATAAGGGTAAAGGATTTGTTTTTCATTTTAAAGCTAGTCTTTCTTGATATTCCTGTTCATCTATCAGACCTTTGGCTAACAACCTATCCAGACCCGCATAATACAATTCTTTTACCTGGGCTGTTTCCAGGGCTTTCTCGTAGATGCGCACTTCATCGATCAGACCATTAAAAGGACCCACTAATTCGGTATAAGGCCTATATCCAATATTCAATTGATTGGTCCCCCAAGAACCATAATTGCCGGCCGATTGAGTTAAAGAATATTCAATTCCGTTCACAAATATATGATTAGAACCATCGAAAAAAGCGACAATGTTATACCAAAAGTTAGTAGATGAAAAAAGGTTTCCCGTACAATAAAAATTATCCGTTATTGAATCATTGCCGATACAAATCCTATTATAATATTTAATAAGTCTAAATTTCCTATTTCCTCCTTGTTCAATCAAAGGAGTAAACGTTTTCGTTGTTCCAGTGCGATTTATCCATACATTCAATGTGAAATAAGTCCCGACTGAAATTGGAGAAGCCGTTACATAATCATTCACTCCGTCAAATTGAAGAGAACAACCCTGACCTGAAGGAGTGTAGCTGGGATCAGTACTGGCACACCGCCAGACAGGTCCGTTGGTCAAAGTACCGTTATTGCCGTAGCCGGAAGAATCGTTAGCAGTTGTGCCAGACCCTTCGTCGAAACCCCAGACACCCACTGCTTCGGAACCAAGAGCATGGTGTACGCTCTGGCTGAATTGCAAACCCCTGGCAATATTGGCTTTGCTCCTGGTGCCGGTCAGGTTGACAATGACAATACTTGCTAACAAACCGATAATAGCGATCACAACCAAGAGTTCTATAAGAGTGAAGGATTTACGGTTCATTTTAAAGCTAATCTTTTTTGATATTCTTCTTCCTCAATCAAACCCCTAGCCAGCAAGTTGTCCAAGCCCGCATAATAAAGAGCTTCTACCTGGGCTGTTTCCAGGGCTTTCTCGTAAATGCGTACTTCGTCTATTAGGCCGTTGAAATAATACGCCGGCCCAGGATATTTTCCAATCCAATAAGAGGCGGTATTCCCAGAATAAATAAAAGATTTAGGAGTTTTACCGACATTGATACCGTTTACATAAATTGAAATGTAATTCCCGTCCCAAATACCAACTACATGATGCCAGACATCATTTTTTATAGACCCTGCAGATAATTCATAAGGAGTGGATGTGTTATTGCCTAATTTAAAATTAATCTGATTATTAATCTGCCGAAAACGCCAGCCGGTCCAAGGACCGCCATCCCATTGTCCTTGGTTAGATATTTCGTGAGTCCCTGAAATAGTTTTTGGTTCTATCCAAGCACTTACAGTAATTTCATTACCTATGTTTCTGACATATGAAAATGAAATATAATTTGTTGTTCCGTCAAAACTTAAAGCATAACCCGTATTGGAAGGAGTATCTGTCATATAACTTGCTCCGTTAATAGTTCCGTTATTCCCGTAACCGGAAGCATCATTGGCAATCGTGCCCGATCCTTCGTCAAAACTCCAGACCCCTACGGCATAAGCTCCCAGAGCATGGTGGATGCTTTGGCTAAACTGCAAACCCCTGGCAATACTGGCTTTGCTCCTGGTACCGGTCAGGTTGACGATAACAATGCTGGCCAGCAAGCCGATAATGGCGATAACCACGAGAAGTTCTATTAAGGTGAATGATTTTTGTTTCATCTTAAAACTAATCTTTCCTGATATTCTTCTTGATTTATTAACCCCTTGGCTAACAGATTGTCCAGACCGGCATAATAAAGGGATTCTATTCGAGCTGAAGACAGAGCAATGCTGTAAACCCGTACGTCATCAATATACCCTTGCCAAAAAGCTGCTTGCGTGTCATTAGTCGCTATAAAAAAGTCCACAGGTGACGCATAAATGCCGGATATGGTGGTTGATTTAGAGGCAACTAATTGACCATTACGGTATAAATATAACATCCGATTAGCTTGGTCATACACGCCGATAATATTTGTCCATTTATGAAGATCAGGTCCCGGCGCGCCGAGAGTATCTGTCGTATAAGTCACATGGTCGCGGGTACTGCCGTCTACCGAAACCCAAAAATTATAAGAAGGCTCGGATAAAGCATTTATCGACAACATATAAGCGCGCTGATTAATTGAAGTATTCCCTTTTGCAGCAATATATGCAATTTGAGTAGTTGGCCGCTTATTATAAGTCCAAACAGACATAGTTACATCTCCCGTTATCTGGAGCGATGAACTATGAGGAACTCTAACCCGTCCACTTGATCCGTCAAAACTTAAAGCATAACCCGTATTGGAAGGAGTATCTGTCATATAACTTGCTCCGTTAATAGTTCCGTTATTCCCGTAACCCGAAGCGTCAAAAGCGGTTGTGCCCGAACCTTCGTCAAAACTCCAGATCCCCGCTGCTTCCGAACCCAAGGCATGATGTACACTTTGGCTAAACTGCAAGCCCCTGGCAACACTGGCCTTACTTCTGGTGCCGGTCAGGTTGACAATGACAATGCTGGCCAGCAAGCCGATAATGGCGATGACTACCAAGAGCTCTATCAAGGTGAAGGATTTTCGATTGTCCGGAAAATTAAAATAATCTTTTAGCTTCATACCAAATATCGGGATTATTTTGTTTTTCTTTCATCCAGTACCACCATTCCGAACCCCAAAGATAAAATTCTGACAGGCCGGTCTGCCGGGCGAATTCAATATTTTTTCTGAATCGGTCCAGATTCATTGTTTTTTCCTGTTCTTCAAGAGGCGAATCGTATAAAAGCAGCGGTCCCCAGGGCTCTGCCTGCATTTCCACGCAAATCACTTTTTTATTGAAAAACTTTTCAATAATTCCAGCCTTCCGGCCGTAAAAAACAGGCGGGAAAGGATAAGTGACGTAAATTTCAAATTGATGAACCCAGACCTTTTCATACATGGTCGTGCCGACAATATCGCCGACTCTGGCCGCCGCAATCCAGAAAGACCCTTCTCCGCTGTCCGATATCAGAACCTGCCTGTTTCGCGAATCAAGAGATTTGACCAGTTCCACTTCTTTTTTCAGGAAATCTTCGTCGGCCCAAGGACATTCGCCAAACGGGAAAAACGGCTCGTTTTCCACCTGCCATCTGCCGACAGCCCGGGAATCGCGGTATCTTAAAACGATTGTTTCGAGCATGGCCAAAATTTCCGCCTGCTGTTCTTCTTTACCCAGCCCCTCTGCCCATTGGGGAATATGGCATTCCGGCCAGCGCGGCGTTCTCATGCCGACAACCAAAAGGAGGTTCACCCCTTTTTCTTCGGCCGTTCTTATCTGCCAATCCAAGTCTTCAAAAGAATACTCGTTTTTCCCAGATTCGATCAAATCCCAATGAGCGGCCAATTTGATGTTCTTCACCCCCAAATCATTGATCAGGGCCGAATAATTCTCGCGCCAATCCAGCCCCAAAAGTTCCGAGTGTTTTTGCGAAAAATTAACTCCCCAGACGATTTTTCCGGCCGGTCTGACCTGACCGACGAAAAAATAACAGAAAACAAAAAAAAGGAGAACCAAAAAACCCGCTAGGATGAATTTTAATTTTCTTTTGGTATGCATTTTAAAACGCCAAGATGGCCAAACCGGCTGCCATCAATAAAACAGCTGATATTTTTTGGAAAATAATCTCCCGGGACATTTCTTCCTTTAAAATTTCCGGGAATTTAAAAGAAACGACAACAGCCAGAATCAAAAGAAAAACGTACTGGACTCCCTGAAGGGCGTTGACAAAAGGCACGTAAGCCAAAGGGGCTAGGGCAATGGCCCAATTCTGCAGGATATTGCCGGCTGCGCCGGCCGCCTGATTGGTCAGAAAAACAGTTGCCGTTTTCTTGGGAGATTTTTCCTTTTTTTTCAGGATTTCCCTTTTGATTTCCGGAAAAATGAACAGAAATAAAATGGCTGTTAAAAACCCGCCGACGCTCCGCCAGATGAAACCGTTCCAAAACGGCTGGTTCAAATAAACGTATTTTACGGAGACGAACGACAATGATAAGAAAAAAGCCGCCAAAGCGGAAAATTTTAAACTTGCCAGGCTTATTGATTTCTCTTTCCTGACATTCAGCAGAATACTGCCGGCTATTAAAAAAATAAAAGCCAGAAATCCCGTTGGTGACAAAGTTTCCCGGCCGGCTGAGAAAAAATATATCAGGCCGAGGGTGAATAAAGGAGTCAATCCCCCGACAGCCGGCACCACCCTCGAAGCCTCAAAAAGCCGCAAGGTTTTGTAAAACCAAAAAAGGCCGTAAACGAAAAAAAATCCCGATAACAAGCTCAAGGCAAGCTGTGATTTTTCCGGCAGATAAAAACCGGTAAAAGGAGCCAGGAGCAAAGCTGAAATACCCAAAGTTCCGACGTAAAAAGCGTAAATTTTGGGATTGGGAATGGCCGAGGTCAAAAGATATTTATCCACCAAAAAAACAACGGCCAGAAGGAAATAAGCGGAAAGAGCAATAATTAACCAAAACATATTTCTTTTATTTTTAAGGCCCCTGATTTTTCCCCTTCAATGAAACCCTGCATGGCCGCTTCAGCCAGATAACCCCTGTCTAGCCAGTCGAAAAGCCACTGTTGCACGTAATTCGGGTCTTCCTGCTGCAGGCCGAAGCCGGATTTCAAAAGCCATCTTTTATTAAATTCTTCCTGGGAGCCGATGGGCGGGGCGATGATAATCGGCAGTCCCAAAGCCGAATAGAAAGAAAGTTCCGAAGGTTTCGTCCAAAGGATGTCGGTCTGTCTCAAAGCCAGGTTGAATTTCTTAAAATAATCCTCTATCTTCTTTTCAAAAATTATCTCCACCTCCAGGCCTTTGGTATTTTTCTTGAAATATTCCTTGATTTTCTCTTTGATGCCGGCCACCAGAATTATCCTAATTTTTCCGCTTCTTATTTCTTTGGTCAGTTTTCTGGCGATTCTAACCCCGATTTCTTTTTGCGCGCCAGCCCCGCCAACCGTAAACATCAAAGTCAGAGGATGATTGGCTCTTTGAGGTAGATTAAGCAAATGTTTTTTAACCAAAGGGCAGTAATATTTTAAAAATCTCTTTTTGGGGTCAAGATTGAAAAGGCGATATTTCAAATCGTTTTTCAAAACTGCCAGATTTCCCTCGCCCGTATTTTCCAAAGGCAAAGGATAACCGGTTAAAAAGATATTGCTCTCTTTTATGCCGTAAAGCTTCAGGCGTTCGACAACCCTGTCATTGGGGACGAAATATTTGATCCTGCTCGCTTTGGAATCAAGAGGCGCCCAGGCCCTGGAGATATCGGCGTCGCAGATAACGCAGAAAATCTCGCCCGGATAATTGAAATGTTCGGCCATGAAAGCGGGAATGAAGAAAGTGCTGATAAAAGGAGGGACTTTCTCGGTTGCCTGCCGGTCTTTCAGGCATTGGAAAATCAGATCCTTTCCCCAGCCTTTTTCTATTAGCGAGAATATCTGTTTTAATTGGAAATTCGGCTTGGACAAATCTTTTTTAGGATAGAAACTGAAAATTTTCTGGGACTGGTCGTAAAGGAAAAAAACGAATTCGCCGATAAGGGGAATCCTTTTGAATTTTGAGATGAATTCGTAAAAAGTCCTGGTTGTTTCCCAAATTTTCCTGTCTTTCTCCGGAATCCCCGGATAATCATTGGCATTGATGATTTTCTTTTCGCCGGTCAGAGAAACCAAAGGATAAGCCGTTCTCTGGTGGCCGTAACCCATATTGACCGAGATTAAAAAAATTCTTTCCATGCGTTTATCTTAGCAAAATTTCAGTATTTTAAAAACTTTAATTTTTCTTTTTCCCGCAACCGCCAAACGGCCGTTCCTAAAATCAAATAAAAAATCAGCAACCAAAACCAGGAAATTTCAAAAAAGAAAGCTGAAAAAGACAAAGCGGCAAACCAATCTGCCACAGCTGCCAGATAAGCCAGCAACAGCCAGACAGGCAAAGAGAAAAACCAGCCTAAATAACCGCTGACTATTCCGCTTAAAGCGAAAAACAGCCCCAAACCCATAATCAAAGGCAGAAAAGGAACGACTAAAATATTGGTTATGATGCCAACCAGAGAAAAATAGCCGAAATTATAAATCAGGAGCGGCAAAGTGAAAATCTGGGCGGCCACGGTTACGGCGATAATATCCTTAAATCGGTAAAAATGGGGAATTTTAGACAGCCAATCCTGAAGAACTGGCAAGAAATAAATTATGCCGAGCATGGCCAGAAAAGACAACTGGAAACCGACGTCCAATTTCAAAAGCAAGGGGTTGTCAAAGAGCATCAAGGCAGCCGCCAGAATAACAGCTCTGGCAGATACATTGAGCCGGCCGAGATGTTGGGCGAAAAGAAAAAATCCGCCCATGATTCCGGCCCTGACGGCCGAGGGTTGAAAGCCGGTCATAATGATGAAAAGAGCGATTGAAACTATGGTGAAATAAAACGCCTGCTGCCGCCAAAAACCCAAAGCAATCAGAAAATTCATCAAAATTACCGTTAAAACAGCCACGTGCATGCCGGAAATGGCGGTCAAGTGCCTTAAGCCGGCGTAATTCAATTTATCCTTCCATTCCTGGGAGAGCCGGCTTTTATCCCCCAGAATCATGGCGGCCAAAATCGAAGATTGAGGCGGCGAAAGATTTTGATAAATAATTTCTCTCAGTTTTTCCTTGAAAGATAAAATTCCGCCGTAAAGGAAATTTCCCTGATTTTCTCCGGTTGACTCGACTTCGGCATAATAGATAACGGAATAGATTCCTTCCTTGGCAAGATAATCCTTGTAATTGAAATCCTCGAATTCCTGCGGAGTTTCCAGTTTGCCGGTTATTTTCAATCTGTCGCCGTACCGGTATTCCGGATATTTATCAACGGTTATCAGAATTTTTCCGTTAAAACCGTCAATCCCGCCAATAACAAGCTTGCTATGAGTCTGCCGGATATCCGGTTCAGCGCCAACCATTCCGGTCAGACTAATTTTCTGTCCCGAACCGTTATATTCCTTAAAATCATTATCAATGGCTTTCAACTCGGCAACCTGATGCCGCCAGATTCCAAAAACCAAAAACAAAACACAAAAACCGGCCACTGCAAATTTCCAACGGCCCCAAAAAATCGAGATAAGCGATATGCCGATTATCGAAAAACCGAAAAGAATTGTCCGGGAAATACCGAAAAACGAACTTAAAAAAATGCCTCCGATGAAAAAGAGGCAAATCAATAAAAAAATCTTGGAACCGCTCATTAATCAAGCATTTAAAATCCGGTGGCAATGACCGTCACTTTTATCTCCCCTTGTTTGATCTTTTCGTCCTGAACCGCCCCGAAAATTATTCTGGCTTCCGGATTTATTTCCCGGGTGATGACTTTGGCGACTTCGTCAATTTCCAAAAGCGAAATATCTTTTCCTCCGGAAACATTGAATAAGACCCCTTTGGCTCCTTTGACTGAAATTCCCAGTAAAGGGGAATTGATGGCGTTGAGAGCAGCTTTCTCCGCTCTGCCTTCCCCCTGGGCCCTACCCACTCCGAAAAGGGCGGAACCGGCATCGGCCATAATCGCCTTTATGTCGGCGAAATTGACGTTGATAATGCCGGGCAGCAGAATTAAATCGGAAATTCCCTGTACAGCCTGGCGCAGGATATCGTCGCAAACAGAAAAAGCGTTTAAAAGAGGGGTATCCGCCTCAAAAATAGTCAAAAGCTTATCATTGGAAATGGCAATCAAGGTGTCGACTTTTTCTTTCAATCTCCTGAGGCCGTTCTCGGCGATTCTCGACCTAATTTGGCCTTCAAAAGAAAAAGGCTTAGTAACCACGGCCAAAGTCAAAATTCCCAGTTCTTTGGCGATTTCGGCGACAACAGGACCGGCTCCCGAACCCGTGCCCCCGCCCAGGCCGCAAGTCAGAAAAACCATATCCGAACCTTTTAAAATATCCGAAATTTCCTGGCGGTTTTCCAAAGCTGATTCCCTGCCGATTTCCGGATTCATTCCCGTACCCAAACCCTGGGTGGCTTTTCTGCCGATCCTCAATTTTACATCAGCCCTGGCTTTGACTAAATCCTGGGCATCGGTATTGATGGCCACCAATTCAATTCCCTTAATCTGGTATTTGGTCATACTGGAAACGGCGTTCGAACCTGAACCGCCCACTCCGACCACTTTGATTTTCGTCGTTAAAGACATAAAAAAATTTAAGGCAAAAAACTTTTGAAAAATCTCTTTATCTTGCCGCTGCCGGAAAAGCCGCTTCTTTGCCAATTTCCCCTTTCTTCCGATTCGCTGGCGCTGGAAACCAAACCGCAAACAACGGCGTAATCCAGATCGTTTTCCAATTCAGGAAAATGAGAAATTTTGCCAAGCCGGCAGGGAAGCTTCAATTCTTTTCTGGCCAGTTCAACAATCTTGGGCAATTTCGCTCCGCCGCCCGTCAAAACGACTCCGGCCGGCAGCAGATTCTGTCTGGAAATCTTTTTCAATTCTTTCTGCACTTCTTCGAAAATTTCCGAAATGCGCGCTTCGATTATTTTAATCAGTATTTTTTGGGAAAAAACCAAAGGTTCGTCTCCTTCATCCCCGCCTCCTTCGATTTTTTCTTTTTTATTTTTTCCTTTGAAAAGACAGCTGCCCCGCTGAATTTTTACGGCTTCGGCAATATCAATATCCGTTTTCAAACCAACGGCGATATCCGAAGTTATATTGGCTGAACCGATGGGAAAAACAGCGTAATGAATCAAATCTCCCTCTTCAAAAACGGCCAATTCCGAAGTGCCGGCTCCGATGTTTAAAACTGCCGATCCCAATTCTTTTTGTTTCTGGGAAAGAACAACGGACGAAGCGGCTAAGGAAGAAGGCACAATGTCTGAAATCTGCAGGCCCGCGTCTAAAACCGCCTGAACCAAATTGTTTTTATAAGGCAAAAAACAGCTTAGAATCAGGATTTCCGTCTCCAATCTGCCCCCTTGCAGCCCTTCGGCGGATTTTATTCCTCCCAAACCGTCAATAATGAATTCCTTGGGAAAGGTTTCCAACGGTTCGTTATTTAAGGGCAAAGAAACGGCTTTAACGGCTTCCTGCAAAACTCTGTCTATGTCTTCTTTCGAAATATTCTTGTCCGCGCGGGAAACGGCCACCATGCTTCTGGACGAGGCGCAGGAAATATGGCTTCCGCCGATATTGACGAAAACCGAATTGATTTTCCGGCCGCTTTCAGTTATCGCTTTATTGACAAGAATCTGGATGATTCTGGAAACCCTGTCAACATCGATGACCACGCCTCTCCTTATCCCCGAA
>DATKWJ010000013.1:0-6987 GCA_035529635.1 Patescibacteria group bacterium | reverse complement strand
GTAGCCGGAGAAGAAGTGGCTTTTATGGATTTGTCCGTTTGCTATGATTCCGGCAACAATGCTTATGACTGCCAGGATAATGTTAATAACCGCTATCTTTGGGATTTCGGCGACGAGATTTTCTGTGACAGCAATATCAATCCCGAGTGCCGGGGAGACGTTACCCATAACTATGAAGTTCAAGGCAATTATACGGTTACGCTTGAGATAACCGATGATGTCGGAACTTGCGAGAGTAACGGTGACACGCCGTTTTCTATTAAACTGCCTTTGCCGGAATGGCGGGAAGTGCCTCCGGCCAACTAGGCGAAGAAGGTTTACCTTCTTCTTGACCTTCTGGTAGTTGAATTTAAAATTAAATCTGCTATATTAAAAGCAGATTTAATTTTAATTTAACCTTCGGATTTTGGTATGTTGAATCGCAAAATCCTCGAAAAATATTATGACTCAATTAATCCTACTTATTATAGGCGTAATTGCCTTAGCAGCCGGTTCTGTTATGGGCTATTATGCCCGTCAATCAATCGCCAGAAAGCAGGCCGGAACCCTGGAAGCTCATCTTCAAAAGAAAACTCTCAAAGCGAAACAAGAAAGCGAAACAATCCTTTCTGAAGCCAAAGAGAAGGCCCAGCGGATTTTGGATTCGGGCAAAAGCGAGACAGACAGCCGGCGTTTTGAGATTTTAAAAACCGAGCGTTTTTTGCTGAAAAGGGAAAATATCTTGGATCAGAAACTTCTCAATTTTGAAAAGAACCAGAAAGAATTCGAGGCCAAAGTGGCACAGCTGAGGGGAATTAAGGAAAATTTGGAAAAGTTAAGACAGGAAGCCATAATTAATCTGGAAAAAGCCGCCAAACTTTCGAAAGAAGACGCCAAAAAAGAGCTGCTCTCGAATTTGAAGAAAGAATACCAACAGGAGATACTGGAAAAGCTCAGAAAATTGGAAAAAGAGGGTTGGGAAAAATACGAAGAAAAAGCCAAAGAATTGTTGACCATAGCCATTCAAAAATGCGCTTTGAATCAGGCCCACGAGATTACCACCACTTCTCTGACCTTGCCTTCGGAGGAAATCAAAGGAAGGATCATCGGGAAAGAAGGCAGGAACATTAGGACTTTGGAAAGATTGACCGGAGTTGAAATCGTGGTTGATGAGGCGCCGGAAGCAGTGGTTATTTCCGGTTTCGACCCTGTCCGTCGGCAGATCGCTAAAATCGCTCTTGAGAAATTAATCCAAGACGGCAGGATACAGCCGGCCAGGATAGAAGAACAGGTTCAACTGGCTGAAGCCAATATCGCCAAACAGATCAAAGAAGCCGGGGAAACAGCGGTTTACGACACCGCAGTGATCGGCCTTGATCAGAAGATAATTCAACTGCTGGGCAGATTGAAATTTAGAACGAGTTTCGGACAGAATACCCTGCTTCATTCTATCGAAGTAAGCCATCTGGCCGGAGGTTTGGCAGCGGAAATAGGCGCGGACGTTTCGATCTGCAAGAAAGCTGGCTTGTTGCACGACATCGGAAAAGCGGTTGACCATCAAGTAGAAGGATCCCATGTTGACATCGGCATCAAGATTTTGGAGAAGTTCGGCGTTGAGAAAGAAGTGATTGACGCCATGAAATCCCATCATGAAGAGTACCCTTATTCAACACTTGAATCGATTATAATCCAATCGGCCGACCAGATATCTGGCGCCAGGCCCGGGGCCAGGAAAGACACCTTGGAGAATTATCTGAAGAGATTGGGTGAACTGGAAAAGCTCGCTTTGAGATTCCCGGGCGTGGAAAAAGCCTGGGCCTTGCAGGCCGGCAGGGAAATCAGGGTTTTCGTCAAACCGGAAGAGGTTGACGATTTGGCGGCTCGGGATTTGGCCCGGGAGATCGCCAATCAGATTCAGGAAGAATTAAGGTATCCGGGTGAAATCAAAGTCAGCGTTATAAGGGAATTGCGGGTGATTGAACACGCCAAATAATTAAAAATTACAAAACGGCGCTCAGCGCCGTTTTTTTTGTTTGTCTGATCGAAAATAGTTTTATTTTCTTCTTTGTTCAACTTAGCTTCGCTTGAGCGGGTGATGGGAATCGAACCCACGTGGTCAGGTTGGAAACCTGATGCACTACCATTGTGCTACACCCGCAATCGGGGTACTCGGATTTGAACCGAGACTAAATCCTCCCAAAGGACTCGTGCTGCCGTTACACTATACCCCGTTTTCTTAAATCTATCACATTTTTATTTTTTTTCAATTATATGGTAAAATTAACTAACAATAAAGAACTATGAGCGATAAGACAAATTTCGAACAGTTTAACATCGTCAAACAATGCCGAAGATACGGTTTTCCTCTCTGGCAATGCCCCCAATTTCTTTTTCTGGTGATGGGGGTTATTATTATCTTTTCCACTATCATAACTTACGCCGTTGGCACGCATTACGTCGAAGATCCTTTGATAGTGGCTTTCATTGTTCTTTTAGTTGCCATTATCCTGCTTATAATTTCGGCGATTATCACCCGCAGTTTTGAAAGATTGACCGAAGCCAACAGAATGAAATCGGAATTCGTCAGCATCGTTTCTCACCAGCTTCGCTCTCCCCTTTCCAATCTGAAATGGGTCACCGAACTTTTAATGTCGGGGAGAATCGCTCCGGTTTCCGAAAAACAGGCGGAATATTTCAGGATTTTGAAGGAAAACAGCGAAAAAATGAAAGAACTTATTTCCGATTTGCTGATTGTTTCTAGAATAGAGGAAGGAAAATTTCTTTTGAATAAAGAGAAAGTTTCTTTGGTTGACTTGATTCGAAAAACGATGAAAGAAATCGAAATATTCGTTAAGGCCTCCAATATTGAAATGGATTTTAAAGCGGAAGATAATCTGCCCGAAGCTGATATCTACTCTTCCCAGGTTAAACTGGCAATCGGAAATCTGTTGGACAATGCCGTGCGCTATACCAAAGAGAGAGGCAAAGTGGAAATAAGGCTGAAAAGAAAAAATCGCTGCCTTTATTTTGAAATCAAAGATAACGGGGCGGGTATCCCGAAAGAAGATCAGAAATACATTTTTCAGAAATTTTTCCGTTCTGCCAATGCGAAAAAACATCAGACCGAAGGTTCTGGTTTGGGCCTGTATATTGCCAAATCAATCATTGAAAAATCAGGCGGGAAAATAAATTTTAAAAGCCAAGAAGGTATCGGGTCGACTTTTTGGTTTACGTTGCCAATAAAATAATTTATTTAGACCATGCAGAAATCAATTTTATTTATAGAAGACGAATCGGCTTTGCAAAAAACTTTCGGAGAAATCTTAACTCAAGAAGGTTACTCGATGATTTCGGCTTTGGATGGAGAATTAGGATTGAAACTGGCCAAAGAAAAAAAACCGGATTTGATTCTACTCGATTTGATTTTGCCGAAAATCCACGGTTTCGATGTTTTAAAAAAACTGAAAGAAGAAGGGGAAACCAAGGACATTCCGGTAATCGTTTTAACTAATCTTGAAAGATTGGAAGATGTGGGTAAAGCTCTGGAGTTGGGAGCCGCTACTTACCTGGTTAAGTCTGATTATAGTTTAGAGGAGATTCTCGAAAAAATAAAAAAAGTGTTGGAAGGATAATTTTTGTCAGCCAAGTTTTTAATTTTGCAGCTAAATTATGAAAGTTGAACCGCAGCAATTAAAAGCTTTTCTTTTGGACGCCAAGCTGGTTACCGAAGAACAGTTCAAAAAAGCCGAAGAGATTGCCGATAAAACCAAACAAAAAGTGGGAGATGTTTTGGTTTCCCAGAGTTTGATTTCCCAGGAAGAATTGATTAAAACAGAAGCCTATATTTTAGGTATTCCTTTTGTCGATCTGGAAAAAGAAAAAATCGAACCGGAGGTGCTCAGAATCATTCCCGAACCCATCGCCCGTTCCCATAACATTGTCGCCTTCAGAAAAAAAGGAAAAGATTTGGAAGTAGCCATGCTGGATCCGGAGGATTTAAGAACGATTGAATTCATCAAAAAAACCTCCGATTTCAGGATTCTGGCCCGTTTGACCACTCCGGAGAGCGTTAAAAACGTTCTTTTACAGTACCAAAAAACTTTGGAAGCCGAATTCGGCGAAATAATAGAAAAAGAAGCCGAAGGAATTAAAACGATAAAAGAATCGGCGGGAGAAGCCGGCAAAGGCGAAGAATTAAAGAAGATGGCGGAAGAACTGCCGGTGGTGAAAATAGTAGATACTCTTTTAAAGCACGCCATTTTGGAAAGGGCGTCCGATATCCATATCGAGCCGACGAAAAAAGAAGTGATTGTCAGATACCGGATTGACGGCATTCTGCGAGATGCCATGGTTCTTCCCAAAGCGGTTTCTTCGGGGATTGTCGCCAGAATCAAGGTTTTATCCAACTTGAAGCTTGACGAACACAGGCTGCCTCAGGACGGCCGTTTTCGGGTTGAGACGGAAGATTATAAATATTCAATTCGTGTTTCGATTCTGCCAGTTTTTGACGGAGAGAAAATCGTCATGAGGCTTTTGTCGGAAACCGCCAAAGCTTTGACTTTGGAACAGATAGGATTAAGAGGCAAGGCTTTGGAAATCATCCAGGATAATTTAAGGAAGCCGATCGGCATGATTTTGGTAACCGGCCCCACCGGTTGCGGAAAAACAACCACTTTGTATTCAATGATGGAAATCTTGAACAATCCGGGAATTAATATTTCGACCGTTGAAGACCCGATTGAATACCGCATGCCGAGAATCAACCAGACCCAGGTCAACCCCAAAATCGGCTTAACTTTTGCTTCCGGCATCCGTTCTTTAGTCAGGCAGGATCCGGACATAATCATGGTCGGCGAAATCAGGGACAGTGAAACCGCCGGTTTAGGCATTAACGCCGCTTTAACCGGTCACTTGGTTTTATCGACTCTTCACACCACTTCTTCGTCCGGAGCCATTCCCCGCCTTATTGATATGAAAGTCGAGCCGTTTTTAATTTCTTCCACTTTGGATGTCGTTTTGGCCCAAAGATTGGTCAGAAGATTATGTTCGGAAAAAGAAAAATATAATCTTAAGGAAGCTGAAATAAAAAATTTGCGAAAATACTGCGACTTGGAAATTATTTTAAATGTTTTGAAAGAAGAAAAAATAATAGAAGCAAAACAGGATTTGAAAGACGTCGCTTTTTACCGGCCGAAAATTTCCAAAGACTGCCCCGAGGGTTATAAGGGCAGAATCGGAATTTACGAGGTTTTGCTCGTTACAGAAAGCATAAAAGAAATGATAGTTAAAGAAACGGATGCCGATAAAATTCAAAAACAGGCCCAGAAAGAAGGGATGCGGACTATAATTGAAGACGGCTTTGTCAAAGCCGCTCAGGGTGTCACTTCAATCGAAGAAGTCTTGAGAGTTATGGCTGAGTAGTTTTTTTATGCCGATTTATCATTATTTCGCAAAATCTTTGCAAGGAGAGGAAAAATCCGGAACGGCCGAAGCTAAGGATAAAAAAGAACTGGCAAAATCCTTAAAAGAGGAAGGTTTTATTTTAATCGAAGCGGAACACGAAAAACCGGAAAAAAAGAAACAATTCAAGATTTCTTTGCCTTTTTTCGGAAGAGTTTCTCTGACGGAAAAATTGATGTTTACCAGGAATCTTCAAGTGATGATAGCGGCCGGCCTTCCTTTGCCAAGGGCTTTCCAAACCTTGTCTCTCCAGACCAAAAGCAAAAAATTCAAGAATGTTCTTTTAAATATAAGCGAAGAAATCGTCAAAGGGAATAATTTTTCCGATTCCCTGGGAAAGCATCCCGATGTTTTTTCGGAAGTTTTCCAAAGCATGATTAAAGTGGGAGAGGAAGCCGGCAATCTTGAAGAGGTTTTGAAAATTTTATCCCAGCAGATGGAAAGAGAATCGGAATTGAGGTCGAAAATCAAAGGAGCTTTGGTTTATCCCGCGGTCATTGTTTCAGCCATGGTCGGCATAGGAATTTTGATGTTGATTATGGTTGTGCCGAAGATAGCCCAAACTTTCGAGGAATTGGGGATTGAACTCCCTTTTACCACTCAATTAGTAATCGGCTTAGGAACTTTTCTGTCTGAGAAATGGTTTTTAGCCATTTTAATCATATTGGCTTTTCTCTTTTTCTCATGGTTGGTTTTAAAAACCGGAAAAGGCAAAAGAATAATCGACGGCATAATCTTAAAGATCCCCATTATTTCTCCTTTAATTAAAAAAACAAACTCCGCTTATACCGTCAGAACGTTGAGTTCTTTAATCACCGCTGGCGTTCCCATTGTCAGGTCTTTAAATATTGTGGCCGGCATTTTGGGAAATACTTATTATAAAAACGCGATCTTGGAGGCCTCCGAAAAAGTCAAAAAAGGGGGAAAATTGTCCGAAGCCCTGGAACCTTATAAGGATATTTATCCCTTAATTGTTATGCAGATGATAAAAGTGGGAGAAGAAACCGGCGAAACGTCGGGTATCTTATTCAGATTGGCCGATTTTTTTGAAGAAGAAATCGGTTATGCCACCAAGAATCTGACTTCGGTTATTGAGCCGGTTTTAATGATTATTGTCGGAGCAGCCATAGGTTTTTTCGCTATTTCCATGGTCCAGCCGATGTATTCGATGTTGGAAACACTATAATGGAATTTTCAATCACTGATATAAAAATGCGCCTCGGTCGTCTTGTTTCGGCCGGCGATTTTCAATTTTTAAGCAAAGGGTTCACCTTGGCTGAACTTTTGGTAGTTGTCGGCATTATTGCTTTTTTAAGCTTGCTTGTCATCCCCGCTTTTAGAATGTTTCAGCCAGTCCTTCAATTAAGCGGTAGCACTCAAGAACTGGTTGACGATTTTCATTATATCCAGCAGCTTACCATAACCGAACAAAAAGAATATTGTCTTCAATTTTTTCCGGAGGATAAAAAATATCAGCTTAAAGAATGCGAGGGGGAAATTATCAGGGAAAAAATATTCCCGGCGGAGATAGAGTCGGTTTCAGTCAGC
>DATKWJ010000012.1:0-32974 GCA_035529635.1 Patescibacteria group bacterium | reverse complement strand
ATCAGGCTTCCGGAAATCATCGAAGACACGGCCGAAGATTACCAGGTGCAAAGACTGCCCCAGTATGCCGTGGATTTGGCAGTTTCTTTTCACCGTTTCTATCAGGATTGCCGGATAATTTCAGAAGACAAAGATTTGACCGAAGCCCGGTTGTCGTTGGCTTTAGCCAGCCGGGTAGTTTTAAAAAACACTTTTGATCTGATGGGCATTGCTGCTCCGGAAAGAATGTAACTTTATGCGCAACCAATATTACATCGTTCGCCACGGCTATTCTTTGAGAAACGAGAAAAAAATCGCTGATTGCTGGCCGGAAAAGATCCGTTACCCTTTGACTGAAAAAGGGAAAAGACAAATAAAAAAGGCGGTCGTTAAACTTAAAAGTAAAAAAATAGATTTGATTTTTTATTCGGATATCCTGAGGACGAAACAAAGCGCTGAAATCATCGGCCGGCAACTGGGCCTGAGAATTAAAGCCGACAAAAGATTGAGAGAGGTCAATGTCGGTATCTTAAACGGTCGGCCGATAAACGAAATCGGCAAATTTTGGAACAAAAAGCAAATCTCTCTCAAAGAATATTATTCGAAAAGATTCCGGACCGCTCCGCCAAAGGGAGAAACTTACAAAGATATAGAAAAAAGATTAGCCGCTTTTATGAAAACCATGGAGAAAAAATATAAAAACAAAAATCTCCTGATCGTCAGCCACCAGCGGCCTCTGACTCTGCTTGAAAAAGTCGTGCGTAATTACAGTTTTAAAAAATTCGTCGAAATCGTTTTCAAGAAAGAAGAGATAAAAACCGGAGAAGTGAGAAAATTATCGTTAAAATGAATCCAGATGTTTTATGGAATTGAATTTTGCGGACTTGGAAAAAAAGATTCTTAAATTCTGGCAAGAAAAAAGGATTTTCGCCAAGATTAAAGAAAAAAATCAGGGCAAAAAACGCTGGTCGTTTTTGGACGGTCCGATAACCGCCAATAACCCGATGGGCGTCCATCATGCCTGGGGCAGGACTTACAAAGATCTGTTCCAGAGATATAAAACCAGACAGGGTTTCGACCAGCGATTCCAGAGCGGTTTCGACTGCCAGGGCCTTTGGGTGGAAGTGGAAGTGGAAAAAGAGCTTGGTTTCAAAACGAAAAAAGACATCGAAAGATACGGCTTGGCCGAATTCGTCGAGAAATGTAAGGAAAGAGTCAGGAAATACGCCGCTGTTCAGACGGCTCAATCAATAAGATTGGGGCAGTGGATGGATTGGCGGAATTCCTATTACACGATGTCGGACGAAAATAATTACGCTATTTGGTATTTCCTTAAAAAATGCCAAGAAAAGGGATTACTTTATAAAGGCAGGGACGTGGTTCCTTGGTGCATCCGCTGCGGTACGGCCATTTCCCAGCATGAAATTTTAACGGAGGAATACAAAGAAATCAGCCACCAGTCGATTTTCTTCAAACTGCCGGTTATCGGTCGGTCGAAAACTTTTTTTCTTGTTTGGACGACAACACCTTGGACTTTGCCCGCCAATGTGGCTGTAGCCGTAAACCCGGAATTGGTTTACGCCGAGGTTAGAAATGAGAAAGGGGAAACTTTCATTCTGCTTGAAAATAAAGCCGGTTTGGTGCCGGGCGGGAAAATAATCAAGACAGTCAAAGGCGAACAATTGAAAAATTCAAAATATCTCGGTTTGTTCGATGAATTGCCGGCGGTCAAAGAAGTTTTGGCCAACTGGCGGCATTCAGCGGTTTTATGGGATGAAGTTTCCCAGGAAGAAGGGACGGGCGTCGTCCATCTGGCGCCAGGCTGCGGCCAGGAAGATTTCAAACTGAGCAAAGAGCTGAATCTGCCGGTCATTAATCCGGTTAACGATGAAGGCAAATATGAAAAAGGTTTCGGCCTGTTCTCGGGAAAATCAGTGGTTGGAATCAACGGGCTTATTTTCGAAAGTTTGAAAGAAAAAGATTCGATTTTCAAAATCGAAGATTATCTGCATCGCTACCCGACCTGCTGGCGCTGCAAATCGGAATTGATTTTCCGTTTGGTGGACGAATGGTATATTTCCATGGAAAAACTGAAGAAACCTTTGGCCACCGCCGCCAAAAAAATAAAATGGATTCCTTCTTTCGGTCTGGAAAGGGAATTGGACTGGCTGAAAAATATGCAGGATTGGCTGATTTCCAAAAAAAGGTATTGGGGTCTGGCTTTGCCGATTTACCAATGCTCTTGCGGAAATTTCGAGGTCATCGGCTCCAAAGAAGAACTGGAAAAAAGAGCTGTTGAGGGCTGGCCGGCGTTTAACGGCCATTCGCCCCACCGGCCGTGGGTGGACGAAGTGAAAATTAAATGTTTGAAGTGCGGCCGGAAAGTTAGCCGGATAACCGACGTGGGCAATCCTTGGCTGGATGCGGGTATTGTTCCGTTTTCCACCCTTAGCGACGATAACCGGGCCCAACAGCTTCCTTATTTCCACGACAAAAAAGAAGAATGGCGGAAATGGTTCCCGCTGGATTTCATCTGTGAGTCGTTTCCCGGTCAGTTTAAAAACTGGTTTTATTCTTTGCTTGTTATGAGCGTGGTTTTGGAAAACACCAATCCGGTGAAGATGATTTTCGGCTATGCCTCTGTTCGCGACGAAAAAGGGGAAGAGATGCACAAGTCAAAAGGCAATGCTATTTGGTTCGACGAAGCGGTGGAAAAACTCGGAGCCGACCCAATGCGCTGGCTTTATTTCAGACAGAACCCGGCTTATAATTTGAATTTCGGCTATAAAGCGGTTGAGGAAGTCGGCAGAAAACTTCTGACATTTTGGAATACTTTCGTTTTTTTTAGGACTTACACAACTGAAAACGAGATGCCGAAAAAATCAACCTTGCCGAAAAGCCGCCATCTTTTGGACCGATGGATCGTTTCCCGCCTGAATAATTTAATCGCTAAGGTGACGAGGAATCTGGACGGTTATCAGACGGCGGCGGCTGCTGCGGCCATTGAAAAATTTTTCATAGACGATTTGTCTCTTTGGTATGTCAGGAGGTCCCGTCAAAGATTCCAGAAGCCGAAGAATAAAAAAGACAAGAAAGAAGCTAGTGAAACTCTTTATTGGGTGATTTTGAATTTAGCCGGATTAATGGCGCCGGTCGTACCTTTCCTGTCCGAAGAAATTTACCGGTCCTTGAAATTAAAGGATATGTCTGATTCGGTTCATCTGACTGATTGGCCGCAGTCGGATAAAAAATTAATCAACTCGGAATTGGAGAAGAAAATGGCTGAAGTCAGGAAGATTGTCACTTTGGCTCTGGCAGAAAGGGCAAAAGCGGGAATCAAAGTTAGACAGCCTTTGGCTTGTTTGCAGCTGGCCAACCGAAAATTAGCGAAAGACAAAGAGCTGTTGGAATTAATTAAGGGCGAGGTCAACGTCAAAAAGATTTCTTTCGGCCAGACGCTGAAACTCGATGCGAAAATCACGCCGCAGCTCAAAGAAGAAGGCATAATCAGGGAAATCACCCGGCAGATTCAGGAGATGAGGAAAAAAGCCGGCCTGAAGCCCCAGGACAAAATTTCAGCCAGCTGCCAAGGGGATGAATATTTAATCGGAATTTTGAGTAAGAATAAAAATTCGATTTCAGAAGAAGCCAAAATTAAGAATTTAGTTTTTAAAGGAAAAACGGAAAAATTTTCGGGTGAGGAGAAAAAGGTCGAGATTGACCGCCGGGAATTGCGGTTGACGGTCAAAAAACTTTAAATTTTCAAATTAAAAATGGCGATTTCGAATATTGGAAAAAATTTCGGGGGAAGAATGAGAAAAGGTCCGGATAGGGCGTCAGTTCCATCATCAAAAGAAAAAAAAGACACTTCGGTTTTCCGGGGAAAGCCGTATGTTACCAGGCAGGAAATAAGAGGCTGGCTGAGAAGGGACGAGGCTTATAAAATCATTCCCCGTTCAAGGGAAGGAAGGGCAAAATTGGAAAAAGAATTATTCGGCCCGGAGTCCGGAAAATACGGTTCTTATATTGAAAGATCGAAAAAAGAACCGGAACATCTTTTAAGGGATGTGGAAAGCGGCAAAGTTAAACCGCCGGCCGGCTTGACTAAAGAACAGACTAAAAATTTATTGAAAAAACTCTCCGGCCAGTAAACGGCCGGTTTTTTCTGCTCTTGACAAATTTGGAAAAAGGTGTATAATTAAGACAGAAAATTAACAATCTTTTTTCCTCTTTTAAAAGGAGCATGAAATGAAAGCGAGATTCGTTATTCTGGCAGTACTGGTTGCGCTGATAGCTTTACCGGAACAAGGACAAGGGCAGGAACGTCGTCAGACGACTCGGACGACAGTCGGCCGTCGTCAACCACCGCAGCGGTCGCAGGGTTCTCGGATAACCGCAGCAGCCCGGACGACTTCTTCGGCTCGGATAGCGGGCGTTGTCCAGTTACAGTCCAATTATCGTAATTACGGTAATTACGGCCGCGGCTACAATTACCACTATGATTACGGCCGTCGTTATATTTACGGTCGTGGCTACAGTTACGGTTACGGTAGATACGGCGGCTATTATGTGGATGGCTACTCTGGTCCTCTGGCGATAGGCGGAGCTGCTGTTGCTACCGCTTTGAAAAGCAGTGCTCCCGGCGTAATCGGCGGTGTGGTTCTGGGCTGGTTATTGGGACAACATTTGGATAATGTTAGAGTCCAACAGCCGGTGGAAAATGTGCAATGGTACGAAGATTCCAATGGCGAACGCTATTGGCAAAAGAGCGGCGTTCAAACAAGAACGGTTCGTCCGGCCTGGGTCGATCCACCAGCAAAACAAGTGGAAACGAATAAACCGGCAGAGGAACCGGCAAATGAACCTGACGCAACAGTGGTGCCGTAAGGCAAAAAGGGCGATTCTAATCTCTGGATCGCCCTCTTTTTATTTTTATTAATTAATCTTCAAGGTTAAAGATGGTATAATGTTAAAAAATCATGTTTACCCATTACAGAACCCGGGCTTTTATTTTAAAGAGAATCAACCGAGGGGAAGCTGATCAACTCTTCACGGTTTATACCAAAGATTTCGGCAAATTAAAGGTTTTAGGAAGAGCCATCAGAAAAATTTCTTCAAAGTTGCGTTCGGCAACCGATTTTTTTTATCTGTCGGAAATCGAGTTCATCCAGGCTAAAGCCAATAAAACTTTGACCGATGCTATTTTAATTGATAAATTTGAAAATCTGAGGAAAGATTTGTCGAAACTGGCCTTGGCTCGCAGAATTTCCGGAATTTTCGACAGGTTAATCAAAGGGCAGGAGCCGGATGAGAAGCTTTGGCGGCTGTTGAAAGAAATATTCGATAAATTGAACGGCCGGCTGACCGTTGCTGGCCGACAGCTGCTTTACTATTATTTTCTCTGGAATTTTCTTTCTTTTTTGGGTTACCAGCCGGAACTTTATCACTGTCCTTTCTGCCAGAAAAAGATAAGACCGGAAAATATTTATTTCAGTTTAAAAAAAAGCGGCCTGGTTTGCGGCCAATGCCGGGACAAAACCGATCCGGAGAACTTGCTTATTTCTGCCAATGCCGTTAAGATAATCAGGATTTTACTGAAAGAAGATGCTGTTATTGTCGGCCAGCTGAAGATCGAAAGCGGGGATTTTGATTTCTTGAAAAAAATCTCTTTTCGCTATCTTGCCGAAATTTTGAAACAAAACGAATAATTTGTTAAGATATGGAAAAGCGTTAAACTATGAAAAAATTTACCATTTTCATTATTATCTCGGCCTTGGTGGTCGGAATCTACGGCCTCTATTATTACCAGAAAAACGTTTATTCAAAAGACGTTTTGAAATTGGAAATTTTGGGGCAGGAAGAAACTGAACTGCTTCAGGAAATCAAATATACCGTCAAATACAAAAATAACGGCAATGTCCGCTTGGAAGAGCCAGAGCTTGTTTTTGATTATCCGGATAACGCCCTGCCGGCCGACGGCACATCTTTGAGGGTCGTTAAAAAATCGGAAGAATTGGGAAAAGTCATTTATCCTGGCCAGGAAAAGACCTTCACTTTTACGGCGCGGCTGATGGGGCAGGAAGGAGAAGTCAAAGAGGCCCGGGCCAGCTTGTCTTACCAGCCGAAGAATTTGAAAGCCCGTTACGTTTCCGAAACTTCTTTCGCCACCATTATTAAGAAAATTCCCCTTAATTTTGATTTTGATTTGTCTTCAAAAATCGAATCCGGCAAAGAGCTGAAATTCCGCCTGAATTATTTTTCTAACGTGGATTATCCGCTGGCTGGGTTGAGGATAATAATCGATTATCCTTCAGGCTTTGAATTTATTGATTCTACCCCGAAATCCTTGGAAAAAACCGAATGGGATATCGGGCTTTTAAACAAAGCCGAAGGAGGAAGGATAGAAATTTCTGGTAAACTGGCCGGGGAGGTCGGAGCAGAAAAAATTTTCCGGGCGAAAATAGGCACTTGGCAGGACGGAGAATTTATTCTGTTGAAAGAAGTTTCCAGAGGTATAACCGTTATTAAACCGGCTTTGTATATCACCCAGCAGATTAACAATAATCCCAAATTCACGGCCAGTCCCGGCGATTTGCTCCATTACGAGGTTTTTTTCAGGAACATCGGCGAAGAATTTCTAAACGACATGTTTCTATTGGTTACTTTGAACGGTTCGGCTTTCGATTTTGAAACGGTCAGGGCTCCGGAAGGCGATTTTACGCCGGGCGATAATTCGATAATCTGGGATTGGCGGAGGGTAAAAAATCTTCAGCTTTTGTCTCCTCAATCGGAAGGCAAAGTCGAGTTTTGGGTGGAATTGAAAGACGAATGGGAGATTAAGAATCTGGAAGATAAGAATCCGGAAATCAAGACGATAATTTTCTTAAGTCAGGCTAAAGAAGAATTTACCAATAAGGTCAACTCAAAGTTGGCGATTTCCCAGAAAGGTTATTTTAACGATGAGATTTTCGGCAACAGCGGTCCTCTTCCTCCTAAAGTCGGCGAGGCCACGACTTACACGATTACCTGGCAGGTCAAGAATTATTACAACGAGGTGAAAGATGCCAAAGTTAAAGCTGTTTTACCCAAAAACGTGAGTCTGACCGGCAAAATTTTCCCTCAGGAGCAAATTGACAAAATTACTTTTGATTCGCAGTCCCGCGAAATAGTTTGGAACGTCGGCGATTTGGTGGTCGGCCAGGGCACTTTGAACTCGGCGCCCAATATTTCTTTCCAGATTGCTTTTTTGCCCGAAGAAAGCCAAAAAGGACAAATTCCGGAAGTAATCGGCCAGGCCGAAATCATCGGTCAGGACGAGTGGACCGGCGAAACTCTTCGGGTTTCAAGTCCTTTAATTAATACTGCCCTGCCTGACGACGGGAGAGTCTCCGAGGAACAAGGCAGGGTCAGATAGAAAAATGCCGGATTTAATGGATAAAATCGTTTCACTTTGCAAAAGAAGGGGTTTTATTTTTCCTTCTTCGGAAATTTATGGCGGTTTCGGATCAGGTTACGATTTCGGGCCTTTGGGAGTGGAGATGAAAAACAACATCAAAGCGGCTTGGTGGAAGGAAATGATCAGAATTCAAAAAAACATAGTCGGTTTGGATTCGGCCATTCTGATGTCACCCCAGGTTTGGCAGGCTTCCGGGCATTTAACAGCCGGCTTTGCCGACGAATTGGTGGAGTGCAAAAAATGCCATCACCGCTTCAGAAAGGATTTTTTGGAAAAAAACAATTGTCCGGATTGCGGCGGGGAACTGACCGAATCGAGAAAATTCAACTTGATGATGAAAACCTTCATCGGTCCGGTTGAGGATGAAACAGCCACTGCTTATCTGAGGGCGGAGACTTGCCAGGGAATATATTTGAATTTTCTGAATGTTCTCAATTCCTGCCGTTTGAAAATTCCTTTCGGTATAGCCCAGATCGGCAAAGCGTTCAGGAATGAAATTACGACTAAAAATTTCATTTTCAGGACCAGAGAATTTGAACAGATGGAAATGCAGTGGTTTTGCCCCCCGGCTAAAGCCGACGAATTTTTTGAATATTGGAAAGAAGCAAGAATGAAATGGTATTTGAATTTGGGAATAAAAAAAGAGAATTTAAGATTCAAAGAAGTTGCCAAGTCGGAATTGGCCCACTATGCCAAAAAAGCGGTTGATATCGAATATAAATTCCCGTTCGGCTGGCAGGAAATAGAAGGAATCCATAATCGGGGGGATTGGGATTTGTCCAACCATTCCAAACATTCCGGTCAGGAACTTAAATATTTGGACGAGGAAACCAAAGAAAAATATTTTCCCTATATCATCGAAACTTCGGCCGGGGCTGATAGAAGCTTTCTGGCTTTTCTGGTTGACGCTTATCAGGAAGTCAAAGGAGGCCGGAGCGAGACGACCCAGGCTGTTAAAGAAGAAGAAGTGGTTTTAAAACTGGACAAAAGATTGTCGCCGATAAAGTTAGCGGTTTTGCCACTGGTTAAAAATAAACCGGCCTTGGTGGAAAAAGCCAAGGAAGTTTATCAATTGTTGAAGCCCCATTTCGTCTGCCAGTACGATGAAGTCGGCTCGATCGGCCGGAGATACCGTCGGATGGATGAAGCGGGCACGGTTTTTTGTCTGACGCTGGATTTTGAAAGTTTGGATAACGACGATTTGACGGTCCGCGACCGCGACACCATGTCGCAGGAAAGAATAAAAATCGACCGGCTTGTCGTTTTCCTAAAAGAAAAATTAGATGAATGAGATGAAGGTAGCAGCCATTATTCCGGCTTATAATGAGGAAAAAAACATTGCCGAGGTTTTGAAGACGCTTTTAAAATCGCCCGAAATTGACGAGATAATCGTTGTTGACGACGGCTCGAAAGACAAAACCACTGAAATAAGCGAAAAACTGGGAGTGAAAGTGATAAGATCGGCTGGAAACCAGGGTAAAGGAAGAGCTATGCAAGAAGGATTAAAGGCGACGCAGGCTGGCATTATCGTTTTTTTCGATGCTGATTTGATCGGCCTGCAGCCGGTTCACGTTTCTTCTTTGGTCAGGCCGGTTTTGGAAAATAAAGCCCAGATGGCAGTGGGTATAAGAGAACGCGGCGGCTGGAAGGGGAAATTCGCCACTTTCTTAATTAAAATTGACTCTCTTTCAGCCGTGGCCGGAGAAAGAGCCCTGAAGCGTTTCATTTTCGAAAGCCTGCCCCAGAGTTTCATCGAGGGCTTTGCCGTGGAAACCGGCCTCAATTATTTTTGTTTGAAAAAGAAATTAAAAGTTGCTTACGTCCATCTGAAAGGTCTGGACATAACCATTAAAGAAAAAAAATGGGGATTCTGGAAAGGTTTTTCAAACCGCCTGAAAATGCTTTGGCAGCTTTTAAAAATAAGGATGATTATTTTATTTTCTCGAAAAGAATTTAAATAAACTCAATGTATAAAAAAATTACCCTGAAAAACGGCCTGAGGATAATTACGGTTCCCCAACAGAACAGCCAGGCGGCGACTATTTTGGTTTTGGTCGGCACCGGTTCAAAGTACGAAACAAAGGAAACAAAAGGCATTTCTCATTTCTTGGAGCATCTTTATTTCAAAGGAACGAAAAAAACCCCTTCCGCTTTGGCGGTGGCCGAAATTCTGGACAAGCTCGGCGGGATTTACAACGCTTTCACTGCCGAAGAATATACGGGATATTACGCCAAAGTGGCGGCTGTCCATTTTGAAACAGCTCTGGATTGGGTTTCCGACATTTACCTCAATTCTCTATTGCCTGAAAAGGAAATCAAGAAAGAAAGAGGGGTGATAATCGAGGAGATAAACATGTATTCCGATACGCCCATGCTCTATATCGGAGAACTTTGGAAAAATTTGCTTTACGGCGACCAGCCGGCCGGCTGGGATATTGCCGGCACCAAGGAAACGGTTGGCAGAATCGCCAGAAAACAGATTTCCGACTATATGAAATCCCAGTATGTCGCTTCCAATACCATTGTCTGCGCGGCCGGGAACATTTCTTCTTCGGTCGTTGATCAGATTAAGAACCGTTTTTCCGGCATTCGGCCGGGTAAAGCAAGGTTGAAACAGTTGGTGATCGATGCGGCGGTCGGCCAAGCGGCAAAAGCGGTTGGCCGACAGACTAAGCCGGCCGTTCTTGTTTTTCCCAAAAATACCGACCAGACGCATTTGGCTTTGGGAGTCAGGTCTTTCAATGTTTTTCATCCCCAAAGATTCTCCCAGGAGATTCTGGGAATAATTCTGGGAGGGATGATGAGCTCACGTTTGTTCGTTGAAATAAGGGAAAAACTGGGTCTGGCTTATTACGTTAAAACGGAAGTCGAAGGTAATCCTGATACCGGCTTTTTAACGACCAGAGCCGGCATAGACAACCAAAGAGTCGAGAAGGCGATTAAGGCTATTTTGAAAGAATACAGAAAAATTTCGCAAAGAAAAATATCTTTGGCCGAACTGAAAAAAGCCAAAGAAAATTTCAAAGGTAAATTAGCCCTTTATCTGGAATCTTCGGACGCCAAAACTTCTTTTTACGCCGGCCAGGAGATGCTGGAAGGGAAAATTTTGTCGCCCGAAGAAATTTTCAGGAGAATTGATAAAATTACCGCAAATGATATTCTGAAAGTAGCCAAAGAAGTTTTCAAACCGGCCGGATTGAATCTGGCTTTGATCGGCCCCTTTGAAAAAGAAGAAAAATTTCAAAAATTATTGAAATTATAACTTATGGAGAATAGAAGTTTATTAGACATTTCTTGGAACAGTATTCTGAAAGTACTGCTGGTCTGTCTTATTGTTTATCTTTTGTTTTTGATCAAAGGCATTTTAATCTTGATCATTTTCGCCTTGATTATTTCGGTTTTATTCAACCCGGCGATTGATTTTTTGCAAAAAAGGAAAGTGCCCCGCGTCCTGGCAGCCGGCTTGGTTTACTTTTTTATTTTCGGGGTTTTGGGCTTTTCAATTTATCTGATATCTTTGTCTTTTATTCCGGAGATCCGCCAATTTGCCGCGCTTTTTTCACAATATTTCGAAAAGATAGCTCCGCCTTTGAAGGGACTGGGTATTGAGGCCTTTGAAAGTTTTGATGTTTTCATCAAGGTTTCCGAAGAATGGCTAATAAAGGCCTCGGGCAATATTCTCAGCGCTTTGTCCGCCGTTTTCGGAGGGTTTTCTTCCGCTTTCACTATTTTTTCCCTGGCTTTTTTCTTTTCCCTAGAAGAAAGATGGGTGGAAAAAATAATCAAGCTACTTTTTCCCAAAAAATACGAAGATTCCGCTTTGAATGTTTGGAATAAATCCCAACAGAAAATTTCCGGCTGGTTCGGCGCCCGGGTTTTATGCTGCATTTTCGTGGGCATTGCCTCTTTTGTCGCTTTGAAACTGTTCAAAATTGATTACGCTTTCAGCCTCAGCTTGTTTGCCGGCCTGACCAACATTATTCCCATTTTGGGGCCGCTTCTGGCTGGGGCGGTTATCGCTATCTTGGTGTTTCTCGAGGACTGGTTCAAATCGATTTTCGTCTTGATTGCTTTTGCCTTAATCCAACAGATAGAGGGAAACGTTCTGGGTCCGTTTTTGACCAAGAAGTTCATCGGTCTGCCCCCGGTTTTGGTTTTGATTTCTTTGATAGTCGGCGGCAAACTTTGGGGCATTTTAGGGGCGATTTTGACGATTCCTTTGGTCGGTATTCTGTTTGAATTCATCAGGGATTTTTTGAAAAGAAACAAAGAGAGGCGTAATTCCCTGGAACAAGAATAAATTCAGCGATTAAAATGGCGGTTATTTACATTATCGGCACTCCCATCGGGAATTTGGGAGATATTTCCCAAAGAGCCCTCCGAATATTATCGGAGGTTGATTTAATTTTGTGTGAAGACACCAGGGTGACCAAGAAGCTGTTGGAACGTTATTATTTGAAAACTCCGACCCTTAGCTATCATCAGCATTCAAAAATTCAAAAAACGGATTACATTATTGATCTTTTGAAACAAGGCAAGAACTTGGCTTTAGTTTCTGACGCCGGAACTCCCGGGATTTCCGATCCCGGAAATAAATTGGTTGAGAAAATCGTTGAATCGTCAGGCGATTCGGTGAAAATCGTTGTTGTACCCGGCCCTTCGGCGCTTACTGCCGCTGCCTCTGTTTCCGGCTTGCCGACCGATAAGTTTTTGTTTCTGGGCTTTCCGCCGGCCAAGAGGAAAAGGAGAAAGTTCTTTGAAGAAATTAAAAAATCAGATCATTCGGTTATTTTTTACGAATCAACTTACCGGATCGTCAAAACTTTGGAGGAGCTTGGCTTGTTCGTCGGAAACCGAAAAGTCGCGGTTTGCCGGGAATTGACCAAAAAATTCGAGACGGTTTACCGGGGTGAAATAAACGAGATAGTCGGACGGTTGAAGAAAAATAAAGAAGAGATTAGAGGCGAATTCGTCGTGGTAGTCGGCGACCAGCTAAAAAACAAGGAATAATAAAGCCGTTGCCAAGATCGTTGCCTGAATGAAAAATCTCCAGAAAAAAGGGATTTTTTTGTATTTGGCAAAGTGGATTTTTTTGTGTAATTTTTCATGCCAGGACAGCCACCGCGGAAAAACCAAACTTAAAAAAGTGAAAAAATCAGGCAAACTGGCCAGTAAAGCGGCCAAATAAATTGTCGGCTGCCGGCCGGTTAAAACGGAAATAATCAGCAGTCCGACAGAGATATCCAGACCTATTTTTAAAAAGTCGGGAAGGGATTTCCGCCATTTTTTTTCTTTGATGTTATTGATGGAATATTCATTGGGATGGGGCAGAGAATCCAAAAAATAATGGCTTAAAAAAGACAAAAGAAGAACTAGAGAAAGCGGCTGGATTTTCGAAGCCAAGGCGGCGCCGGTCACAAGATGAACGGTTAAAATCATAATTTTTTATTATAACTTATTTTATGATAGAATGAAAAATACCGTATTAAAGGTTAAATATGCTGTTTGATTCTTTTAAAAACCGAAAATCCTTTACTTTAATCGAACTCTTGGTGGTCATCGCTGTTATCGGCTTACTGACTAGTTTTATTATTGTTAATCTGACCGGCACAAGAGGTAAAGCCAATATTGCCAGGGGATTACAGTTCAGCCAAAGCGTTCACCATGTTTTGGGTTCCGAAACAGTCGGCGTCTGGAGTTTCGATGAAGGTTCAGGCACAACTGCCAACGATTCTTCGGGTTACGGTAATAATGGTACCTTGACTAACGGACCTGTCTGGCGGTGCGCCAGTACTGATTCCAGTTACACTCCTTCGGGACAGGGTTGTTCTTTGCAGTTTGACGGAATTAATGATCATATTAGCTGCGGAAATCATACAAGTTTGAATCCTAATAGCGAAATTACCGCTGAAGCTTGGTTTAAATTAAACGCACTTAGTGGTACATTCACTGTTTTGGCTAAAGATAATCCAGGTCCTACAAATTATTGGATGGATATAAGAAGTAATAGGACAATGATATATGTAGGCGGGTATACTTCTGTTAATGATCCTTGTTATAATGGTACTTCAGTTGCAATAATTTCAATAAATACATGGCATCATCTTGCCTGGACATATAATAGGGAAAGAATGATAACCTATCTCAATGGTAATTTAATAGCTAATGTATCCAAGACATGTATATTAAATGCAAATGATTCTCCTCTTAGAATTGGAACAAGAACGGGTAGTGATAATTATTTCAATGGTCTGATTGACGAAGTCCGTATTTACGAAAAGGCCCTGGAAACAGCCCAGATAGAAACCATGTATTATGCTGGTTTGGAAAGATTGCTGGCTGAAGACAAGATAACAGAAGAAGAATACCGGGAAAGACTGGCATTACGATAAAATCATCATGAAAAAATTCTATATTACAACCAGTATTGCTTATACCAATGCTTTGCCGCATATCGGTTTTGCTTTGGAAGTCGTTCAGGCTGACGTCATGGCCAGGTATCGCCGAATGCTAAACGAGGATGTTTTATTTTTGACCGGTACGGACGAGCACGGCCAGAAAGTGGCCAAAGCGGCCGAAAAAGTCAATAAAACCCCTGAGGATTTTTGTGACGGCATTTCGGCGAAGTTCAAGAAATTAATCAAAATTCTCAATCTTTCAAATAACGATTTCATCAGGACTACCGACCGCAAAAGGCATTGGCCGACGGTGGAAAAAGTCTGGCTGGAAATAGAAAAAAAAAGCGACATCTATAAAAAGAAATATCAGGGGCTATATTGTTCCGGCTGCGAAGCGTTCTTGGCTAAAAGGGATTTAATCGACGGCAAATGCCTTATTCACCGAAGAGAGCCGGAGTCGATTGAAGAAGAGAATTATTTCTTCCGGCTTTCCAAATATGCCGGAAAAATAGAAAAGCTTATCGAAGAAAACAAGATTGAAATAATTCCGCCGAGCCGGAAAAAGGAAATGCTGAGCTTTATCGGACAGGGATTGGAAGACGTGAGTTTTTCCAGACCGAGAAAGAATCTTAAATGGGGGATTCCGGTTCCTGGCGACGACAGCCAAACCATTTACGTTTGGAGCGACGCCCTTGTTAATTATTTGTCCGCCCTTGATTACAGCGGGGACGCTGCCAAATTCAAAAAATATTGGCCGGCGGACGTTCAGTGTGTAGGCAAAGATATTCAGAAATTTCATTGTTTGATTTGGCCGGCCATGCTTCTTTCTCTTGGTTTGCAACTACCTCGGACGATATTCGTTCACGGCTTCATTACCGTCGGTGGACAAAAGATGTCAAAAAGTTTAGGTAATGTCATTGATCCTTTCAACCTGGTCGAAAAATACGGCACGGACGCCGTCAGGTATTTTCTTCTAAGGGAAATTCCTCCGACCGAAGACGGCGATTTTACTTACGAAAAATTCGAACAAAGATACAATTCCGATTTAGCCAAAGGATTGGGAAATTTTGTCAGCCGGGTAATTGCTTTAGCCGGAAAGCTAAAATTGAAAGAATTGAAAATCAAAGATAAGGATTTGAAGTCGGTTATAGATAAAACCAGGAAAAACTATGAAAAATCTTTGGACAGTTTTAAGTTCAACGAGGCGTTGACCAGTCTTTGGCAACTGATTTCTTTCTGTGATAAATACATAGAAAAAGAAAAGCCCTGGCAGGCAAGCGAAAAACAGGAAGAGATTGTTGCTAATTTATTGTTAGCCGTTAATGAAGTTGCCGGTTTATTGAAGCCTTTTTTACCAGAGACATCGGAAAAAATATTCGAACGTTTGGCCAGAGGCAAAAATAAACCTTTATTCCCGAGAATTCAATAATGATTGATACTCATGCCCATCTGAATTTCAATGCTTATAAGACGGATTTAGACGCGGTGATTCGGCGCACTTTGGACAATGATCTCGGGATGATAAACGTCGGTTCGCAGTATGAAACCAGCCAAAAAGCGGTGGCAATAGCTGAAAAATATCCGGACGGCGTTTATGCGGCTGTCGGCCTCCATCCGATTCATCTGACCGAAGGAATTTTCAAAGTGAAACTGGACGAGGAGGAAAGCGCTTTTCAGACGAAGAACGAAGATTTTCATTACGAGAAATACAAAAAACTTGCCGAGTCGGAGAAAGTGGTGGCGATCGGCGAGATCGGTCTGGATTATTATTACCGGCCCAAAACTAAAATAAAGCTTAATCAGTTTAAAGAAAGGCAAAAAGAAGTTTTTCTGAAACAATTAGCCTTAGCCGAAGAATTGAATTTGCCGGTAATCTTCCATTGCCGTTCGGCCCATCAAGACCTTATTGAAATCTTAGACGGCCAGAAAACAGCCCAGGGTGTGATTCACTGTTTTACCGGAGATTGGCAGCAAGCTGAAAAATATCTGACCATGGGCTTTTATTTGGGCTTTAACGGTATTATTTTCAAATTGAATCTAGATGAAGTGATAGAGAAAGCTCCTTTGGAAAGGATTTTAATTGAAACCGACTGCCCTTATTTGACGCCGCCGCCCATGACCGGCCGTAACGAGCCTCTTTACGTAAAGTACGTGGCTGAAAAGATTGCCGAAATCAGAAAATTAAGGTATGAAGAAATATCCGTTATTACGACTGAAAACGCCAAAAAACTGTTTAAACTATGACAGAGTATAATCCTCAAAAAATAGAAAATAAATGGCGAAAATTTTGGGAAAAACAAAAGACTTTTCAGGTTAACTTAAAAAAAGCGAAAAAACCCTATTACAATCTGATGATGTTTCCTTATCCTTCGGCTGACGGCCTGCACGTGGGTAATGTTTACGCTTTTACCGGTTCGGACATCCACGGCAGATTCCGAAGAATGCAGGGTTACGATGTTTTTGAGCCGATGGGTTTTGACGCTTTCGGCATTCATTCCGAAAATTACGCCATCAAGAAGAAAATTCATCCCAAGGTTTTAGTCCGGAAAAACGTCAACAATTTCCGGCAGCAGCTGAAAAATCTCGGCTGTCTTTTCAGCTGGCAACACGAAGTGGACACTACCAAACCCGAGTACTATAAATGGACACAGTGGCTGTTTTTGCAATTATACAAAAAAGGTTTGGCTTGCCGGAAAACAGCGCCGGTTGACTGGTGCCCTTCCTGTAAAACCGTTCTGGCCGACGAGCAGGTCATCAACGGAAAATGCGAGCGCTGCGACGCAGAAGTCATTCAAAAAGAATTGGAACAGTGGTTTTTCAAAATTACCAAATACGCTGAAAAATTGCTGAAGAATCTAGATAAGATTGACTGGTCGGAAAAAACGAAAACAACACAGAAGAACTGGATCGGCAAATCGGAAGGAACTTTGATAAAGTTTGTTGTTCCTGGTCTTCAGTTTTCTATTGAAGTATTTACGACCAGGCCGGATACCCTTTTCGGCTGCACTTATCTGGTTTTGTCTCCGGAACATGAAATCGTAACGAAAATAAAAAATCAGCTGCCGAACAGCAAAGAAGTCGAAGATTACGTTAAAAAGGCGGAAAAGAAAAGCGAGCTGGAAAGGACGGAGCTGATAAAGGAAAAAACCGGCGTGGAATTGAAAGGGTTCAAAGCCGTCAATCCCGCCAATCAAAAAGAGATTCCCGTTTTCCTGGCCGATTACGTTTTGGCTTCTTACGGCACCGGCGCCATTATGGCGGTGCCGGCCCACGACCAAAGAGATTTTGATTTTGCCAAAAAATACGGTTTGCCGATTATCGAAGTCATCAGTCCGGATGGCAAAGAGCATTTTCTCAAAGAGGCCTATATCGGCGAGGGGGTTCTGATAAATTCCGGCCAGCTTAATGGAACGGCGTCAACCAAGGCTAAACTGACAGTTGAAAAATTCGTCAAAGGTAGAAAAACCGTCAATTACCATTTAAGAGATTGGCTGATTTCCCGGCAGCGTTATTGGGGGCCGCCCATACCGATGATTTATTGCCAAAAGTGCGGCTTGGTTCCGGTGCCGGAAAAAGATTTGCCGGTCAAACTTCCCTACGTGGAAAATTTCCGGCCGAGTGGTAGCGGCCGGTCGCCTCTGGCTTTGATTCCCGGTTTTATGAAAACAAAATGCCCGAAATGCCAAGGCCCGGCTCGCAGGGAAACCGATGTTTCAGACACTTTTCTCGATTCTTCCTGGTATTTTTTCAGGTATCCTTCAATTAATCTGAAAGAGGTGGCTTTTGATAAAAAATTGACTGAAAAATGGCTGCCGGTTGATATGTATATCGGCGGCCACGAACATGCTGTTTTGCATCTGCTTTATACCAGATTCATCACCATGGTTTTGAAAGACGCCGGCCTTATCGGTTTTGAAGAACCGTTCAAAAAGTTCCGGGCCCATGGCTTGCTGACCAAAGAAGGCGCCAAGATGTCAAAATCAAAAGGCAATGTGGTCAATCCCGACGACTATTATAAAAAATACGGCGCCGACACTTTAAGAATGTATTTGATGTTTTTAGGGCCGTTTTCCGAAGGAGGCGACTGGCAGGACAGGGGGATTATGGGAGTTTACAGGTTTCTGTATAAAGTTTGGGCCTTGGCGGAGAAAACCGGGAACGGAAAGAAAAAAATCAAAAATGAAAAACTGGAACGGCTTTTGCATAAAACGATCAAAAAAATGACGGAGGATCTGGAAAACTTAAAATACAATACGGCCATTTCCAGTTTGATGATTTTAGTTAACGAAATGGAAAAACAGAATCAATTAACCTTGGCTGATTATCAATTACTGTTGAAATTGCTGGCGCCTCTCGCCCCTTATCTGACGGAAGAATTATGGCATAAATCAGGCGGCAAAAACAGTATTCATGATCAGGTATGGCCAGTTTACGATTCCAAACTGATTAAGGAAAACAATTTTATTCTGATTATCCAAATCAACGGCAGAATCAGGGACAAAATGGAAGTGCCGGCTGATATCAATAAGAAAGAAGCCGGCGACCTTGCTTTTTCCCGGGAAAAAATCAAAAATATAATAAAAGACGGTAAGATTAAAAAAGTGATTTTCGTTCCCGGCAGACTTATTAATATAGTCGTTTAATTCATGGCTGTAGAAAAAATATTATCAAATAAAACGGGCAGTAAAGCGATTTTTTTGGGTAATGAAGCGATTGTCAGGGGCGCCTTGGAAGCGGGCGTTGATTTCGTTTCAACCTATCCCGGCACTCCGGCTTCTGAAATCGGCAATATTTTCTTCGGTTTGTCCAGAAAGGGAAATTTCAAGGGTTATTTTGAATTTTCAACCAATGAGAAGATCGCTTTGGAAGCCGGGATGGGAGCTAGTTTTTCCGGCCTGAAAACTCTGGTGGCCATGAAGAACTTCGGTGCCAACGTGGCTTTGGACGCTTTCCTCCCTTTTGTTTACACCGGTTCAAAAGGACCGACGGTAATTATAGTGGCCGATGATCCCGGCTGCCACAGTTCGGCCCAATCAGAAGAAAATTCCCGAGGATTGGCTTCTTTGGCCCATTTGCCTATTCTGGAGCCGTCAGACCCTCAGGAATGCAAAGATTTCGTAAAATTAGCTTTTCAAATTTCCGCTCAGTTCGAAATTCCGGTTATGGTCAGAACCACTACCAGAGTCGCCCATCAGAGAGCCATAGTCAAATTGGATAAATTCGTTTCACGCCAATCGCCGGTTGCTGGGAAATTCGTTAAAAATCCTAAAAAATTCGTCACTCTGCCTCCGAGGGTCTTGGAAATGAAAAAAGAATTATTGGAGAAAATAAAGAAAATCCAGGAGTTTGCCGAGAGAAGTCCGATAAACAGGATTGGAAACGGAAAATCGGAAAACAGGGGGGTGGGAATCATCACTTCAGGCGTTTCTTATTTATATGTTAAGGAGGCTTTAAAAGAACTTAGTTTGGACTTGCCACTGCTGAAATTGGGATTTTTTTATCCCCTGCCAAAGAAAAAAATTGAAAATTTCATTAAAAAACTGAAGAAAGTTTTGGTTATTGAAGAATTGGAGCCGTATTTGGAAAAAGAATTGCTTACCTTGGCCAAACAATCCAATTGCCGGTTGGCAGTCACCGGGAAAAAATTGATTCCCGAAATCGGCGAACTTAATCCGGAAATCATCGTTTCAGCCGTGGCCGAACTCAGTGGTAAAAAATATAAAAAACCTGCGGTGGTTGGTTACCGATTGCCTGCCAGGCGTTTGCCTCGTCTTTGCCCGGGCTGCCCTTACTGGTTGGTTTTTGAAGCGGTTAAAAAAGCGGTTGATCCGGAAAAAACGGTTTTCGGTGGAGATATCGGCTGTTATATGCTTTTTGGCACTCCGGCCATGGGTTTTCAGGATTATTTGTCCTGTATGGGTTCTTCCATCGGCATTGCTCACGGAATTAAGAAAGCCACCGGTCGCCGTAAAGCCGGGGCAGCCGAACAGAAACTGATTGCTTTTATCGGCGACAGCACTTTCTTCCACAGTGGCATTCCCGCTTTGATTAATACGGTTTTCAACAAGTCGAATCCTTTGGTTATTATTTTAGACAACCAGACAACAGCCATGACCGGCCACCAGCCCCATCCCGGAGCGCCGGCTGAGCCGAATGGAATTAAAATGGAGAATATCGTCCGGGCTTGCGGAGTTAAGCATCTTAAAATAATCGACCAGGTCAATCAAAAAGAATTCATTGATACCGTAAAAGAATTTTCAGCCAAACCGGAAGTTTCGGTGATTATTGCCAGAAGGCCTTGCATCTGGATAAAAAAGTGAAAAATAGATGACAAATCAAACAAATCAATTTAATTTGCTGATTGTCGGCACGGGAGGCCAAGGCCAAATTACTCTTTTGCAAGTTTTGGCCGAAGCCGCTTTGGCCGAAAATTTAGATTTCAGAAGTTCCGAACTTCATGGTTTGTCCCAAAGAGGTGGTTCGGTTGAAGTTCATATCAGGTTCGGCAAAGAAATTCATTCGCCGATGGTTTCCCCGGGGAAAGTTGATTTGATTTTGGGACTGGAAGCTCAAGAAGGCCTGGCGGCTTTGAACTTCGCCGGCCCCGAGACGAAACTTTTAATCAACCAGTACGTTATTCCTTTTCGGGGCGGTTTGACGGAAGAAAATATCTTTAACCGTCTTAAAAAAGCCGGCCGGAATGTTTTTTTGGCGTCGGCCAATGAAATTTGCCGGAAAGAATTGGCCACCGACGTGGTAGCCGGCATTTATCTGATAAGCTTGGCCGCTTTTAAGAAATTGATCCCTCTTAAGCCGTCCTCAATCCGAGCCGCCTTAAAAAAAATAATTCCGGAAAAATATCTGGAATTGAATCTTAAAGCTTTTAATCTCGCGAGCGAGAGCGAAGCGGTGAAATGAACTTTAGTTCATTGAACTTACCCGCCGAGCAGAATCTAAGAGTAAAAACAAGTCGGTTTAAATTTTCTCTATTTTGGCTCCGAGTTTTTTAAGCTTTTCTTCGAATTTTTCGTAGCCTCTTTCGATTTGAGATATGTTTTGAATTACGGTCCTGCCTTTGGCGATTAAACCGGCCAAAATCAAGGCGGCGCCAGACCTGATATCGAGAGCGTTCAATTTACTTCCCGTTAACTTCGTTTTGCCGAAAATCAGGGCGCGGTGAGGATCGGTGATTTCAATGTCCGCCCCCAATTTTCTCAATTCTTGCAGATATTGGAATCTGTTTTCATAAAGTGGTTCGTGAATCAAACTTTTTCCTTTGGCTTGGGTTAAAATAACGGAAGATTGGGGCTGCAAATCGGTCGGAAAGCCCGGATAAGGAAGAACTTGAATTTTAGCGGCTTTGAACTCTTTTGAAGGCTTTATTAAAATCTCGCTGTTTGATGTTTCAAAATTTACTCCGATTTCTTTCATTTTTTCCAAAAACATCGTTAAGTGTTCGGGATTGACGTTTTTTATTTTTCCTTGTCCCTTGGTCAAGGCGAAAGCGATTAAAAAAGTTCCGGCTTCCAACAAGTCGGGGCAGATTTTAAACTCGGCTCCATTCAGGCTTTTCTTGCCTTTAATGACGATGGTGTGGGTTCCCAATCCTTCGATATCGCCGCCCATTTTTTTCAAAAAATTACCCAAATCCTGGATTTGCGGTTCGGCGGCGGCCAGTTCAATGGTTGTTTTCCCTTTAGCCAGAACCGCCAGCATCATGATGATTTCTGTGGCTGTCACGGAAAATTCTTTCAAAACGATTTTTTTCCCTTTAAGGTTTTTCGGTCTTTCAAAATAGTAAAAGCCTTCTTTCTCTCCAATTTTGACGCCGAAGTCCTTTAAGGCTTCAAGATGGGTGAAAATCGGCCTTAATCCTATTTTGTCTCCTCCAGGATGGGGAATTTTGAATTTTTTGAATCTGGCCAGCAGCGGCCCAACTAATAGAATTGAGACGCGCATTTTTTCAAAAAGCTGAAGGGGAATTTTTTCCGGATTTATTTCCAGCGGGTCTATTTTTATTTTTTGGGAATTCAGCCATTCGGTTTTAGCTCCCATTTGTTTCAGAATTTCAATTTGATCCAAAGCGTCGGTGACCGAAGGGACGTTGTCGATAACCGAACTTTTTTTAGACAGCAAAACAGCCGAAAGGATCGCTCCGGCTGAGTTTTTATATCCGGAAATTTTCACTTCGCCCCTAAGGGGAATTCCGCCTTGGATTAAAAATTTATCGGGCATAACGATGATTTACACCCCATTCCGCGGGGTCCGGCAGTTGATTTCAAGCTATTTTTAGTTTAAAATACAAAAAAGATTATGTCAAAAATAAAGATTAACCCCGGCGTCTTCAGGGCTTACGATATCAGGGGGATTTATAAAAAAGACATTAATGAAGATCTTTTCAGGAAAATCGGTTTTGTCTTGGGTGCGAAAAATAAAAAATTTTTGGTCGGTAACGACGTCAGAAAATCGGGCAGGAAACTGTCTCAAGCCTTGATTGAAGGATTGAATTCAGCCGGGGCAGAAGTAATCTGCAGCGGCACAACTTCCATCGGCCAGGCTTTTTTTACCGGCTGGCAATTGAAGGTCGATAAATCATTATTCATTACCGCTTCCCATTTGCCGCCTGAATGGAACGGTCTGAAAATTTATCTCGGTAACGGCGGAGTTTTTCCGGAAAAAGCCATCAAGAAATTACGGGACGATGTTCTGAAAATCGAAAACAAAAAGATTAAAAAGGCGAGATGGCTGAAATCCAAGAAAGTCGATATGAAAAAGGAATATATTGACTTTTTTTTGAAGAAATTTTCCAACCTTAAAAACAATAATTTAAGAATGGCGGTGGATTGCGGCAACGGCGCCATGAGTTTGGTTGCTCCGGAAGTTTTCCAAAAAGTCGGTTTCAAAGTTCTGAAATTATACTGCCGGCCGAGTCCGAATTTTCCCAACAGGACTTCCGAACCGACTTTTGAAGCGACAAAATCCCTAAGGAAACTGGTGGTTTCGAAAAAAGCTGATTTCGGCGTGGCTTTTGACGGAGACGGAGACAGGGCGGTGCTGATTGACGACAAAGGAAGATATTTAAAAGGGGACCAGCTTGGCATTGTCATCGCCAAATTGATGCTGAAAAATTCAAAAAACAAGAAAATCGTGGCCACTCTACCCTGTTCCATGGCTTTGGAAGAGCAGTTGAAAGGGGCAAAAATTTTCAGAATCCCGGTCGGTCACACTTTCGTTATTTTAAATTGCCAGAAGAGAAAAGCCCTTTTCGGCATGGAAGAATCGGGTCATTTCTGCCTGCCCCAGTATTTTCTGTTTGATGACGCCATTTTGATTCCTTTCAAGATAGCCGAGGCGATTTTAGACGAAAAAAAGAAATTGTCGGAGATTATTAATAAAATAAAAATTTATCCCTATCAAGAGATAAAATTTGATTGTCCGGATGAAATCAAATTCAAGGTAGTCAAGAATCTGAGCCAGCTTTTTCTTAAAAAATACCGGAAAGTTAACAGGATAGACGGTCTTAAAGTCAATTTGAATTCCGGCTGGATATTGATCAGGCCTTCCAACACTTCGCCGATTTTGAGATTATATGTTGAGGCGAAAAGCAAATCAGAATTGAAAAATTTAAAGGAGAAGTTTTCAAAAATTCTGAAAAAAGAAATTGAAGATTTATCCGGCTGTCCTTTGAAAATTTCAAACTTATGAATAAAGGTATGATCAAAAAAGTGGTAATCGCCGCCGCTGGCCGGGGTACGCGGATGCTCCAGCTTTCCCGTAACAAGTCAAAGCATCTGATTAACGTTTCCAATAAGCCTTTTTTGGCTTATCTTCTGGACAATCTCCGCCGGGCCGGCTATCAGGAATTGATTTTGGTAGTCGGTTACAAAGCCGAGGCGATGGAAAAGTTTTTGAAAGATTACGGTTACCAAGTTAAGCTGGTTAATCAATTTGAAATTTTGGGGGAGAAGGAATACGGGACACTTTGCCCTTTGAAGTGCGTCAAGGATATCGTGGGCGAAGAAAATTTCTTGGCCATTTACGGCGACAATCTTTATTCGGTTAAGGATTTGGAAGCTTTCAATATCGACGATAATTACAATTACGTTTCCGGTTTTTGGCACCAGAAACCGGAGAAATACGGCGTGCTTGTTTCTGACAACGGTTTTTTAAAAAAGATCGTGGAGAAACCCAAAGAAAATATAGGCAATTTGATAAACACCGGACTCTATAAATTCACTCCGGAAGTTTTCGATAAAATTCCCCAAATTAAAGTTTCTCCGCGGGGAGAATATGAATTGACAGATGCCATTAATCTTTTGGCCGGAGAACATAAAGTAAAAATAAAAGAAATCAAGGATTACTGGTTAGATTTTGGTAACCCAGCCGACATTATAAAGCTTTCCCAGTTTTTGAAAAGAAATGGAAATTATAAAGATTAATTCCGAAAATTTGGTTGCCAAAGCGGTCATTTTTTTAAAAAAAGGAAAAATTCTGGTTTTTCCGACCGACACTGTTTACGGTCTGATAGCCGATGCCGCCAGCAGAAAAGCGGTTGATAAAATTTTTGCCGTGAAGAAAAGGCCGGTAGCCAAACCTCTGCCGATTTTCGTCAAAGATTTGAAAATGGCGAAAAAGTTCGCCGAAATCAATCAACAACAGGAGAAATTCTTAAAATCGGTCTGGCCTGGCAAAATCACGGCTGTTTTGAAAAGAAAAATACGCCAGAGCGGCGCATTAAAGTTGTACGGGGTTAATGAAAGAACAATCGCTTTGAGAATTCCCGACCATAATTTCACGTTTTTTTTGATCAAGCGCGTCAACCGGCCGTTAATCGGAACTTCGGCCAATATTTCCGGCCGGCCAGCCGGCACCAGGATAAACGAAATTATAAAACAATTCAAAAATAAAAAGGAACAGCCGGATTTGATAATCGACGCGGGAAATTTAAAACCGGCCAAGCCGTCAACCGTAATCGATCTGACTGGTTCAGAACCGAAAATCTTGAGAAAATAAAAAACGCCCCAAAAAAAGGTTTCATAAAGAGGGCGTCTTATTTTTTAATGAATGATGGTGCCGCGGGTGGGAGTTGAACCCACACGTCCTTTTGGGACAATGGATTTTGAGTCCATCCTGTCTTCCAGTTCCAGCACCGCGGCATATTTAATTTTTATCAGATTTTCGCTTATTTTTCAACTTTATACTTGCATTCTTTCTCCGAACATTTTTCCCCTTTTTTGGTTTCAATCAAAAGAGAATCGCATTCCGGACATTTTTTTCCGGTTGGTTTGTCCCATAAAGCGAAATCGCATTCGGGATATTTGTCACAGCCGTAGAATATCTTATGTTTTCTGGTTCTTTTTCCGACTACTTTGCCCTTTTGGCATTTCGGGCATTTTATTCCCAAACTGTTTTCCTCGAGCGATTCCGTATACCGGCATTTGGGAAATTTGGAACAGGCGTAAAATTTGCCGTATTTGCCGAGACGGATTAAAAGAGGCGCTCCGCATTTCGGGCAGGTTTTTTCGGTTGGTTTTTCGGTAATGTCTTTTTTGGAAACTTCTTCGTATTTCAGCTTCAGATTTTTTTCGAACGGCCGGTAAAAATCTTTAATTGTTTTAACCCAATTTTCCTGGCCGGCCGCTATTTTATCGAGATTTCTTTCCATTTCGGCAGTGAAGCCGATATCGATGATTTTAGGAAAATGGGTTGTCAGTAAATCGTTGACCACCAGGCCGATTTCGGTCGGCTTGAATCTTCTTTGTTCGTCTTTCTCAATGTAATTTTTTTCCTGGATATTGGATAAAATCGGAGCGTAGGTTGAAGGCCGGCCGATGCCGTTTTCCTCCAAAGCCTTGATTAAAGTCGCTTCATTATAGCGTGCCGGAGGCTGGGTAAAATGCTGGGAGGAAATTAATTTCATCAGCTTTAGAATCTCGTCTTTCTCCAATAGCGGAAGTTCTTTTTCTTCGAATTTCATCGGGTAGACTTTCAGAAATCCGTCGAATTTCAAAACTTGCCCGTTGGCCTTGAAAATGCAATTTTCAGCCTGGATGTCAACACTAACAGTATCAAAGACGGCCGGTGCCATCTGACAAGCGATGAATCTCCGCCAGATCAAGTCATACAATTTCAATTGTCGGTCGTCCAATTCTAAGTTTTCGGGGGTCTTATCCGGATAGGAAGGCCGGATTGCCTCATGGGCCTCCTGGGCTCTTTTGATTTTAGTTTTGTATTTTTTGAAAAATCCCGGCCAGTAATCTTTTCCGTAATTTTCAATAATCAATTTTTTGGCCGAAAAAAGAGATTGGTTTGAAAGATTCAGAGAATCAGTGCGGTGATAAGTGATAAAGCCCCTTTCATAAAGATTTTGGGCAATTCGCATCGTCATCTTGGCCGGCCAATGGAATTTTTGCCAGGCCGTCTGCTGCAAAGTGCTGGTGGTGAACGGCGGCAGGGGATTTTTTTTCGTTTCTTTTTTTTCAACAGCCGTTACTTTATATTCGGCGTTCTTTAAATCCTTTATGATCTTTTCCGCCTCTTTTTTGCTTTTAATCGCCAATTTATCCAAAACTTTGTCGTCTTTTTTCGTTAAAAGCGCTTCAAACGCCTGGCCAGACGTTTTCTCCAGATTGGCAACGATCGTCCAATATTCTTGAGCGAGAAAAGCCTCGATTTCCCGTTCCCGTTCGGCCACCAGTCTTACGGCCACTGATTGGACTCGCCCGGCCGAGAGCCCTCTGGCCACCTTTTTCCATAAAAAAGGCGATAATTTATAGCCGACGATTCTATCCAAAATTCTTCTGGCTTGTTGGGCGTCAACCAAATTCAAATCGATCTCCCGCGGATTTTTCAGGGCTTCTTTGACGGCCGTTTTGGTGATTTCGTGGAAGACGATCCGTTGATACTTTTTCTTTTCGTTAAGATCTAAAAGATGAGCCAAATGATAAGCAATGGCTTCTCCTTCCCTGTCTTCATCAGTCGCCAAAATGACCAGTTCGGCTTTGGCCGCTTCCTTTTTCAAAAGATTGGCGTTTTTTCTGGCTTTAAGAGGAATGACGTATTTCGGCTGAAAATCATTTTCAACGTCTATTCCCAATTCGCCTTTCGGTAAATCCCTGATATGACCGTAGGAGGAAAGAATTTTATAATCTCGGCCCAGAAAGCTTTGAAGAGTATTTGATTTGGTTGGCGACTCAACGAGTATTAATTGCATATGTATTATTGTCTAGGTTTCTTACTTTACCTTTTATTTCCAAAATGGCAAGAGTGACGGTGATAGCTGAAACCGGCAGCTTCTTATTTAGAACTGGTTTTTAAACCCCAGATGGCCAGTTCTTTGAGGATATCGTCGGCATTTTCCGCTAATTTGGCGCCTCTTTTCAACAAAGAATGGCAGCCTTTTGAATTAACGGAGTGAATCGGGCCCGGTACAGCGAAAACCTTTCTTTTTTGGGAGAAAGCATAGTCGGCGGTGATCAAAGCTCCTGATTTTTCTTTTGCTTCCACGACTAAAACTCCGAAACTTAAACCGGAAATAATCCGGTTTCTTTGGGGGAAAGTAAATCGGGAGCCAGGAGTTCCTGCCGGATACTCGGATATCAGACAGCCGCCGTTGGCTAGGATTTGCCGGGATAATTTCAGGTTCGACGGGGGATAAAGGGTTTTTTCATCCAAACCCGTGCCTAAAACCGCGATCGTCCGTTTTTTTCTTTCCACGGCTGCCTGATGGCAAAAAGTGTCGATTCCCGGTGCCAAGCCGGAAACAATAGTCAAGCCGGTTTCAATCAAATTTCCGCTGATTTCCAAAGCCGTCTGTTTTCCGTAATCAGAGAAGCGCCGCGTTCCCACCACGGCAAAACAGTTTTCGTTTTTTTTCAATTCGCCCCTGACGTAAAGAATTTTCGGCGGGTTCTTAATTTTTTTCAAAAGTTCTGGATAATCGGCGCTGTTGAGGCTGATGGCTTTTATTTCATCCATAGTTTTCAGTGTGGTTGGTACTTGACAAATTTATCTAAATAAGTATAATATAATCATAAGGTTTCACCCTGCGGTCTATCTGCAAATGGCTAGCTTTCCGCCACTTTTTTAAAGTAGCGGGAGGGACAAATCCTAAGTAATTCCTCCTTAAGCTTAGCGCCTTAGGTTATAGGTTAAAACTTTTGTTTTTAATCTATAACGTTTGCAGGTAGGCCAGAGGGTGAAACAGCACATTTAAAAGAGAGGTGAAACTTGCTTAACTTACTGAAACGGTTTAAAGCTGCTTGGCTGGCATTCTGGTATCCTGAGTCAATCCAGATTAAGGATCCTTTGACAGGGACATTGAGCAGAAATACCTTTACTCATGCGGCCCAACGAGAATTGTCCCGCGTTGAACGAGGCCAGTCTTCGTCCTTGTCTTTTGTCTTTCTTGACTTGGACGGCTTGAAAAAAATCAATGACGGAAAAGGTCATAAAGCCGGTGATCTTCATTTGAAGGAATTCGCTAGTATAATACTGGTGCACATCCGCCCCTACGATCTTTTGGCAAGATGGGGCGGCGATGAATTCGTCCTGCTTCTGCCCGGTTCCGCAGCTGGCGCTGAAAAAAGCGTCAGAAGGATACACAACTTGTTTCCTTATTTTTCGTGGGGGATAAGCACGTGGTCTGAAGGAATGGGTTTGAGTCTTCTTATAGAACAGGCCGATGCAAAGATGTATCAGATGAAGAAAAGCAAGAAGTGAAACAGGCCGGGGCTGCGATATTCGCAATGCTGCCCCGGCTTTTTATTTATTGAACTCGTTCATTGCTTCTTCCAGTCCTTGGTTGAAAACGATTTCCGCAGCTGCTGCCGTTTTTTCAACAGCTTTTTCGATCTTTTCTTTCTCTTCTTTGTTAAATTTTCTAAGAACGAATTTTTCCGGATTTTCAGGTTTGCCGGTTTTCGGCTGAATGCCGATTCTTAACCTGATGAAGTTTTTTGTTTTCAATTCTTTTATTATTGATTCCACCCCTTTATGGCCGGCTGCCCCACGGTTTTCAACTATTCTGATTTTTCCCAAAGGCAGGTCGATGTCGTCGTGAATGACAAGGAGCCGCCTTTTCGCCGGCCGGCCGGGAAAATAATATTTAACCAGGTTTTTGGCGGCCCGGCCGGAATTATTCATGAAGGTCTGGGGTTTGGCCAGCACGGCTTTCTGCCCGTTGATTTTTCCCTGGCTGATTTCGGCCAGAAGTTTTTTGCTGTTTTTCCAATCGGAAAAGCTTTCAATTTTCAATTTTAAAATCTCGGCCGCCCAAAAGCCGATATTATGAAAAGTATTTTTGTATTCCGGCCCGGGATTGCCCAAGCCGATGATTAAAACCATGATGATATGCCGTTTTCCGCGTTCTCCTTCTTTTAATAATATCACATCATCAGCGCTTGATAAATATGAAAATCTTGATATAATTAGGAAAGTTGAGGAGATTAATCTTCCCTCATTCTTTATTTTAGCAAAATTTTGACAGATGAAATCATTTTTAGCATTTATCTGGGAAATCGCCAAAATAGTCATTATCGCTTTATTGGTGGTGCTTCCCATCCGTTATCTCGTTTTCCAGCCGTTTTTCGTTAAGGGCGATTCTTTGGAGCCCAATTTCAGCGACGGCGATTATTTGATTATTGATGAAATCAGTTACCGATTCAGGGATCCGCAGCGCGGTGAAGTGATTGTTTTCAAATACCCCAATGATCCTTCCCAGCGCTATATCAAAAGAATCATCGGTCTGCCTGGAGAAACTATAGAGATAAAAGACGGCCAGGTGATGGTTTACCGACAAGGGGAAGAAAAAGCAGGGGAAGCGTTGGACGAATCCGATTATCTTTCTTCCGCTGTTTCTACTTCAGGAAATCTCAATCTGACTTTGCAGGAAGAAGAATATTTCGTTCTGGGCGATAATCGGCCGGTTTCCTCAGACTCAAGGCGCTGGGGAACCTTGCCCAGAGAAAATATTATCGGACGGGTTTTAGCCAGACTTTGGCCGTTCGTCGCCTTTGCCAAAATAGAAGCCCCGAGTTATTAAAACGATGAAAAAAGTAAAATTCCAAAAACCGGCCGGCATGCATGACATTTTGTCCGAAGACCGGAAATATTTTCAGAAAATTTACGATACCTGTGAAACAATGGTTGATTTTTACGATTTTAAAAGGATAGATACGCCGCTTTTGGAAGACACGGCTCTTTATGAAAAAGGCACTGGTTTGACGACCGACATCGTTCAAAAACAGATGTTCACTTTGCGGACCAAAGGGGGCGATTATTTGACTTTGCGGCCGGAATTCACTCCGGGTATAATTAGGGCTTATTTGGAACACGGCATGTCGGCTCTTCCCCAGCCGGTCAAATTGTATTCGGTTGGCCCTGTTTTCAGATATGAACATCCTCAGGCTGGCAGATATCGCCAGTTCCATCAGTTTAATCTTGAGATTATCGGCGACGGCCATCCGGTGATTGACGTCCAAATAATCCAGATTTTTTACAATATTTTGAGCGAGCTGAAACTGAAAAAAATCATTGTCGAAATAAATAGCATCGGCGACAGCCAATGCCGGCCTTATTATAAAAAAATCCTGGCCAGTTATTTCAAATCAAGGGAATCGTCCTTATGCCCCGACTGCCGTCGACGGCTAAAAGAAAATCCTCTGAGGATTCTGGATTGTAAGGAAGAAAAATGCCGGAGAATAGCCAGCCAGGCGCCGCAGATAATCGACCATCTTTGCGAAGAATGCCATCACCATTTCAAATCGGTTTTGGAGTTTCTCGACGAAGTTGAACTGCCTTACCGCCTTAATCCTTATCTGGTCAGGGGTTTGGATTATTACACCAAAACTGTTTTTGAAATGTTCGAAGACACGGAAGAGGGAAGAAAAACAGGATCTCTGGCGGCCGGCGGCAGATACGATACTTTGGTAAAAATGCTGGGCGGAGAAGAGACGAAAGCTGCCGGAGGAGCCATAGGCGTGGAAAGAGCGGTGCTGATGCTCAAATCGAAGAAAATGAAAATCGCCAAAGCGACCAACCCGCCGATTTTCCTGGCTCAGCTCGGCCTGATGGCCAAAAGGAAAAGTTTGAAACTTCTGGAAGATTTCAGAAAAATTAAAATCCAGGCAGCCGAATCTTTCGGCCGGGATTCTTTGAGAGCCCAGTTCAAAATAGCCGATAAGTTGGGAGCGAAATATACTCTTTTATTGGGGCAGAAAGAAGCTCTGGAGGGGACGATTATCATCAGGGACATGCAGACGGGAAAGCAGGAAATCGTCAAATTGGATAAAGTCGTCAAGGAAATGAAAAAAAAGCTGAAAAAATAATCGATATGGATTGTATTTTTTGTAAAATAGTCAAAAAGGAAATACCGGCTGAGATTGTTTACGAAAACGACAAGATAATAGCTTTCAATGACGTTAACCCGGTTGCCCCGGTTCACATTTTAATCATTCCCAAAAAGCACATTCCTTCTATCAACCATTTGGCGGATTTCCGCGAAACGGGAACAAAAGACGGGCTTTCTCCGGAATTGGAAAACAAAATATTGGTCGGCGAACTGATTTTGGCCGCGCAGAAAATAGCCGAAGACAAAAAAATAGCCGACAGCGGCTATCGCTTGAGCTTCAATATAGGCGAAGACGCCGGCCAAACGGTTAATCATTTACATCTGCATTTAATGGGCGGAAAAAAATTGCCCTTGGCTTAAAACATGAGTATAGAAGCAAAAAAACAAGAAAGGGAAAATTCTCAAGGCTTGATCCGTCGTTTTTCAAAGAGAGTCCAAAAAAGCGGCGTGCTACGTCGCGCCAGAAAAAACCGGTTTCACAAGCGCTCTAAGAGCAAACAAATGAAAAAAAGAGCGGCTTTGAGAAAGGAAAAACTGAGAGCCGAATACGAGAAGCTTAAGAAATTAGGCCTGTTGAAAGAAAAAAAATACGGCAGGCGTTGAATAAATTCATAATTTGTCCAATTTTTCTTGCCGGATATGGAACTTAAAACAAGAATCCAACAGAATCTTAATTCAGCTTTGAAAGAAAAAAAAGAGCTGGAGGTTTTGGTTTTGAGACAGATTTTGGCTGCCGTTTTGAACAAGGAAAAAGAAAAAAGGTTCAAAAGCAAAAAAGAGGAAGATGCTTTATTGACGGAAGAAGAAATAACGGATGTCGTTTCTTCCGAAGCGAAAAAAAGAAGAGAAGCGATAGTTGAATTCGAAAAAGGCAAAAGGCAGGATTTGGCCGAAAAAGAAAAAAAAGAGCTGGAAATCTTGGAAAAATATCTGCCAGAACAGCTGCCAGAGGAGGAAATCAGAAAGTTGGTCAAAGAGGCGATTGAGGCAGCCGGCGCCAAAGAAATAAAAGACATGGGCAAGGTTATGGCGGAATTGATGCCGAAAACAAAAGGCAGGGTCGATAACAGCCTGGTCAGCAGGATAGTCAGAGAATTATTGGCCTCAGCCTGATTATGACTGTGGAAATCAACAATTTGACGGCTGCTCCCGTTAAGGATAATTTCCTGAAAAAAGCCGCTGAAAAAGTTTTGACAAAGGAAAAAGGGAAAAAGCTGGAATTGTCGATTGCTTTGGTCAGCCAAGGCAGGATGAAAGAGTTGAATAAAAAATACCGCAGAAAAAATCGGGTGACCGACGTCCTCTCGTTTATGTATGATAGTTCGGGAGAAGTGGTTATCTGCCTCTCAGAAGTGAAAAAAAACGCGAAAATATTCAACTCGAAATTCGAAAAAGAATTAACAAAAACTCTGATTCACGGTATATTACACTTGATGGGGTATAACCATGAAAAAGGAGAGAAGCAGGCAAAGGAAACAAGGAGAAAGGAAGATTATTATTTAAGTCGGTTAAATTTTTAACATCGGTTATGGCTAAAAACAAAATTATCGCCGGTTTGGATGTAGGGTCAGGCGCCGTTAAAATTCTGCTGGCCGTCCAAAAGAACGACGAAGCTGATTTCGAGGTGATTTTCAAAGGAGAAGAGCCTTCTTCGGGGATAAGGAGAGGCGTGGTCATCGATGTTGACAGGGTTTCCAGAATCATCCAGATTCTTGTCAATAAAGCGATAACTGAAAGCGGCCGGAAAATCAATTCGGTTTTCGTCAATATCGGCGGAAGCCATATTTCCTG